>CAZPGC010000054.1:14857-16112 GCA_964585875.1 uncultured Prolixibacteraceae bacterium
GAAACATCGGTGTTGCTTGGAGCAACGCCGATGCTTGCTGGGGGAAAGGGTGTTTGATAAATATCATAAACACCTTATTAAAAGCTTGAAATTAAAGTCATTATCTTTGAAAATGTAAACGCAATATCTCCGGCGGCGAGAAATACGCAAAAAAAGGAGGTATAATTCAACGACATACAACTATGAAACACACTATTTTGGGAGCAGGCGGAGCCATAGGCAATGCCCTTGCCCACGAATTGCTTAAGCGACAAGAAAGCGTCAAACTTGTATCGAGAAGCGGTTTTTCTATGCAGGGAGCCGAAACTTACAAAGCCGACTTAAATTCCTATGACGAAACTTTAAAAAGTTTGGAAGGCTCCGATGTGGCATATCTCACAGCGGGCTTGCCTTATAGCGCCAAAATTTGGGAAGAAAAATGGCCTGTGATAATGAAAAACACCATCGAGGCCTGCAAAAAACACAAGGTGAAGTTGATATTTTTCGACAACGTGTATATGTATGGAAAAGTTGCCGGCGAAATGACCGAAAACACTCCTTACAAGCCTTGCAGCAAAAAGGGAGAGACGAGAGCGCGAATTGCCCTGATGTTGGAAGAAGAAATGAAGAGCGGCAATATAAATGCCGCAATTGCAAGAGCCGCAGACATATACGGGCCATATTCGAGCATGACAAGCCTGCCGTATATTTTTGTCATCGCCAAATTGATGCAGGGCAAAAAAGCTCAATGGCTTGTCTCCGACCAAAAGAAACATTCGTTTACCTACACTCTTGATGCGGCAAAGGGCATGATTTTGCTTGCCGGCAATGAAGAGAGCAGCGGTCAAATATGGCACTTGCCCACCGCCAAGCCGGCTCCGAGCGGCAAAGACTTTATTGCTCTGATAACCAAGGAATTAAACACAAAGCCAAAATACGCCATTTTGAAAAAAGCTATGATTAAAATGGCAGGATTTTTCGACAAGACGGTTGGAGAATTTTACGAAATGTTGTATCAAAATGAAGAAGATTATGTCTTCGACTCAACGAAATTCAACCGCTTTTTCAATTATACTCCACAAAGTTACGAGGAAGGCGTTAAAGAAACCGTCGAGCATATAAAAAGCGGTCGTTAAGAGCCTTTTTGAAAAACCGTCAAATCTTCACAAAACCGGAGGATTGGGAGGAGTTTCAATGTGCTGTGTGCCGCATTTTGAAACGATTACTTTTTAGGCTACGACAATGATTATTTTGTGCATTAACTTTCATATTTACA
>CAZPGC010000055.1:0-15748 GCA_964585875.1 uncultured Prolixibacteraceae bacterium
TCGGGAAATTCCACCAAGGAACGAAAAAACAGGCGCAAGTTCCGAAAGCAAGCACTAACTTTTCCTGCCTTCAGCCAAATTTTCGGTCGCTTAGCCAAGTCCCCCTTTGAAAAGGGGGATAGGGGGATTGAAGCATCGGTGTTGTTCGGAACAACGCCGATGCTCACCGACGCTCGCGGTTCGTTTGGATTGATTTGCAGAAATGTTGTTTTTAAAAACAAAATCAACCTATCATTTTCCCAATTCGCATTTTATATCCCCCCTGACGACCTGCGGTGTCAGGATTTTCGATCCAACCCTCTTCTTCAAAGGGGCTCCCATTGCAGCAATTTCCATGTTTAAAACTTTTTAACAAATCTTTTATTTTTATAATTGTAATTACTTTAATTTTGCAATCATTACAAATTTGAAATATGATAGTGATCGATGACATAGGGAAATATTTAACGGAAAACGATATCAAGCCGTCGGTTCAGAGGCTGAAAATCTTCGATTTTTTGCTGCACACCAACGAGCACCCTACCGTTGACCTTATTTATAATGCTCTGTCATCGGAGATTCCAACACTCTCTAAAACAACGGTTTACAATACTTTGCGACTTTTTCAAAGCAAGGGTATAGTAAATGTTGTCAACATTGAGGATAATCAAACGCGATATGATGCCGACACTTCTTTCCACGGCCATTTCAAATGTAATTCCTGTGGACGTGTTTACGATTTTGCAGTTGATATATCGCAAATTAAGTTCAGTGAATTGGACGGTTTTCAAATCAAGGAATCGCATTACTATCTCAAAGGAATTTGCAAAGATTGTTTAACAAAATAAATATTAACATTTTAAAAAGTATAGAACTTATGGAAAACTTAATTGGAAAAAAAGCCCCCGCATTTAAAGCAACGGCAGTTGTTAACGGAGGCGAAATGGTAGAAAATTTCTCTTTGGAGCAATACATCGGGAAAAAACACGTGATTTTCTTCTTTTATCCCTTGGACTTTACCTTTGTATGTCCTACCGAAATCATTGCTTTTCAGGATAATATGGAAGAGTTTGAGAAAAGAAACGTTGCCGTTGTAGGTTGCTCTGTCGATTCGGAATTTTCGCATTGGGCATGGCTTAACACCGAGCTCAAAGACGGTGGAATAAAAGGAGTAAAATATCCTTTGGTTTCGGATTTGAGCAAGACTATCTCCGAAAATTACGGCGTTTTGGCCGGTGAATACGACTACGACGAAGAAGGAAATTCAACCTTCAAAGGTGCTCCCGTAGCTTACCGCGGACTCTTTTTGATTGACAAAGACGGAATTATCCGCCATCAGGTAATCAACGACCTGCCTTTGGGAAGAAGCATCGACGAAGCCTTGCGTATGGTTGACGCTCTGCAATATTTCGAGAAATACGGTGAAGTTTGCCCCGCAAACTGGAAACCCGGTGAAAAAGCCATGAAAGCTACCGCCGAAGGCGTAGCCGATTATCTTGGACATTTACACGAATAATAACCTTAAAATCAAATAGATATGAAAATTAACAAATATGTGGATATCTCCACACTCGACAAAGAAGCAAAACGTGATTATATCGATCGCCATTCGGCATTCGTACATTGCGAAAGTACTGCAAAAGCAGGCGAAAAATTCAAAGTAAAAGTAAGAGTAGGTGACGAATACAAGCATCCCGACGATTTCGACCACTACATCCAATGGGTGCAGTTGTGGGACGGCGAGCGTTTCTTGGCTGAGGCTCATTTCAGTGCCGGCGCCATGGGTAACGCACCCGCCAATCTCGAGGTTGACTTTTACATCGTGCCTACCAAAAATCTTAAACTTACAGCTCACGCATATTGCACCAAGCATGGTTTGTGGCAGAGTGATGAAGTTGTGGTAGAAGTGAGCTGATTCCAAATGGAAGTTTTGAAAGGAATCCCCGTAATTTTTTCGGGGATTTTTTTTCGGCTTTAAAGTAGAAATGAGGGCAACAAGCCTTGCATTAATATTTTTAAAACCAATAAAAAAACAGCTTGGCAGTTGTAAAAATTTTATACATTTACAGATGTAATATTTGTCAACAATTAATATATTAAAGATATGATTAGCAAGAGATTAGAAGATGCTTTAAATAAACAACTCAACGCCGAATTATATTCGGCCTATCTGTATTTGTCAATGTCGGCATTTTTGGCTACGAAAAATCTTTCGGGATTTTCGCATTGGATGAAATTGCAATTCGAAGAAGAGCAAGCCCACGCCATGAAATTTTTCCAGTATATCATCGACAGAGGCGGAAAGGTTGAATTGAGTAAAATAGAAGCTCCCAAAAGCGAATGGAAAGACATTATCGACGTTTTTGCCCACGTGGTGAAGCATGAAGCTCACGTAACAAAGATGATTAACGACCTGGTTAACATAGCTTTGGAAGAAAAAGACCATGCCACGGTTGCTATGCTGCAGTGGTATGTCAGCGAGCAGGTCGAGGAGGAGGCCACTGTGGGCGATATCTACGACCAACTGACGCTTATCGAAGGAAAAGGTGCAGGTTTGTTTATGCTCGACCGCGAAGCCAAGCAACGTGTAAACGCTCCTGCCGACGGACAACAATAATTTATTGTTCATGATAATGTAAAGCGATTTCGGTAAACCAAAACCAAGAACCTAATACAATGCCAAGATTATCAGTAAAATACATGGGTTTGAATTTGAAAAACCCGATAATTGTTGCCAGCTCCGGATTGACAAATTCTGTCGAGAAAATCAAGGAGTTGGAACAGGCCGGTGCAGGTGCAGTGGTGCTCAAGTCGCTTTTCGAGGAGCAAATTATGGCCGAATCATCACATCATATCGACAAGGATCAATCGTACGGCTATGATGTTTTCGACTACATTCACGGTTACACAAAGGCCAATACCGTGGGCAACTACCTCAAACTTATCAAGGAAAGCAAAGCCGCCGTTTCCATTCCCGTAATAGCCAGCATCAACTGTGTTGACGACAGTGCCGAGTGGACAAACTGGGCACAAAAAACAGCGGATGCCGGTGCCGATGCTTTGGAGATAAACCTCTCGCTCTTCACCGCCGACAGCGATAAAACATCAAAGGAAATAGAGGATTCGGTTTTTTCGGTGATTGAAAAGGTGAGGAAAAAAGTATCGATACCAATTGCCTTGAAAATCAGCCATTATTCTACCTCTTTGGCAAATTTTGTTAAGAAAATTTCTTGGACGCATAATGTGGATGCCATTGTGATGTTCAACAGATATTACAAACCCGATATCGACATTGAAAAAATGAAAGTCATATCCTCCAATGTTTTTAGCGGCGAGAATGAGTACAACGAATCTTTACGCTGGATATCCATAATGTCGAATCTTGTGGACGAGAGTGTTGATTTAGTGGCCACTACGGGCATTCATTCTGGTGAAACCGTTATAAAACAGCTACTTGCGGGAGCTAAGGCAGTGCAAATAGCTTCGGCAGTATATAAAGACGGTCCGGGTATTATATCCAATTATTTAAAAACTATGGAAGAATGGATGAGCCGTCACGGATTCTCGACAGTCGAAGATTTCAGAGGAAAAATGGCTCACGATGCAAATGAAAATACAGTTGCTTTCGAGCGTATTCAATTTATGAAACATTTCGGAGGTATTATCTAATTAACTAAAAGCGAATTTAACGATGGAAGAATTAAATGGAATTGTAACACAAGTAATTGAAGTTTCGCCCATAATGAAGGTATTCAGAATAGCACCCGACGGGTGGGAACTGCCTGATTTTAAGGCCGGCCAGTTTGTTGCATTATATTTGCCCGCTTCGGCAAAAAAAGTAAAGGAAGCAACGGAAGATTATGAAGATTTTCCGCCGGACAAACTGATAAAGAGAGCGTACAGCATTGCCTCGTCGTCAAAATCAAAGGAATATCTGGAGTTTTATATCACACTCGTTCATTCGGGTGCTCTTACTCCGCGCTTGTTTAATTTGAAAATAGGCGATAGAGTAGGCGTAGGGCGTAAATTTGTGGGAATGTTTACCATGGACCGCATCGACAGCGAACAAAACGTGGTGCTGATAGCAACCGGCACCGGCGTGGCTCCTTACATGAGCATGTTGCGCACCGATGCCCTTAACCGCAAGGGTAAAATAGCCGTAATACACGGAGCGGCAAACAGTTGGGACTTGGGCTATTCCTCTGAGTTGCAACTGCTGCAAAATTTTGCGCCGCATTTCACCTACATTCCCACCATTACCGAAGTTGATAAAGAGCTGACGCCTTGGACGGGTGCCACACAGTTTATTCAGGATTTATGGAAAGACGGCATTATGGAGAAAAAATGGGGATTTAAACCTGCTCCCGACAACACTCATGTTTTCCTTTGCGGAAATCCCAAAATGATTGCCGACATGACCGAAACTCTTAACGCCGACGGTTTTGAAGAGTGGTCCAGGAAAAATCCGGATGGACAAATTCATATTGAAAAATTCTAATTTTAAAAATATTTTACTGTTATGGAAAAATTTAATAGTGTTGATGAGATTTTGGATTTTGCCATCGAGCAAGAGCAGGAAGCCATTGACTTTTACAGCGAATTGGCCGATAATGCCAAATCCGAAGAGATGAAAAAAATATATCTCGATTTTGTAAAGGAAGAAATGGGGCATAAATCCAAGTTGTTGGATATTAAGAAAACAAAAATCTTTACCATTTCCGACTCGGAAGTTACGGATTTGAAAGTATCGGATTATCTTGTGCCCGTTAAAGCCACGCCCGATATGAGTTATCAGGATGCGCTAATCGTGGTGATGAAAAAAGAGAAAGCGGCTCATAAACTTTATACCGCTTTGGCAAAAATGGCCCCCAATGACGAGTTGAAGAGCGTTTTCAAACTTCTCGCTCTTGAAGAAGCAAATCATAAATTGCAATTTGAGCAAGATTACGACGAATACATCCTTAAGGATAACTGATGTCGTTAACATACGGAATGACAAAGCTTTAAGGCTTCCGGATAAAACTATTATCCGATTTTGTTTTATGATTTCCCTTTATGCTCTTTTTTCTACCCTCGGGATGAATTAACGGAGCGGAGGGATTTCTGTATAATTATGAGGATGAATGATATAAAAGAAAAATTAAGGACGGATTATTATTTCGATATCGAATCGGTATTGCGTTATGCTTTTGAAATTATCAAGCGTGATGTGCTTGTAATATCCGTTTATTCAACCATATACATATTGTCAGGTCTGCTGTTGATGCGTTTGGGCTATTACGGAATAGCAATTTATGCCGTTTTAACAGGTCCGCTCATTGCAGGTTTTTACCATGCCTTTGCCGAAGCTGAGCGAGGCGAAAGGTTGAGACTAGACCATTTTTTTGTCGCTTTCCGTAATCCTTTACCTTATATCCTCGTAAATATCGTCACTTCCCTATTGGCAGCCATAGGAATTTACCTTCTTGTGATACCGGGAATTTATCTTTACGTAGCTTATTTTTTTGCCATTCCTTTTACCGTTTATCATCGTCTTCCCCTTTGGGAAGCTATGGAAGCCTCGCGCATAATTATTACCAGAAAATGGTTTGCTTTTTTCTTGCTGATTTTAATTTTGATGGTGCTGAATTTTATCGGAGCACTTCTCTACGGCTTTGGCTTGATTTTTACACTGCCGTTTACCTATGCAGCTGTGTATGTGGCTTTTGCAAGTATTTTCGGGGAAAGTCATCAGGAAAAAGATGATGATACTGACGCAGATAAAGATAATGATAACATTGTCAGCAAAGATATGTTCAGATGATAACTTCCGATGAAAAATATATGCAACGCTGTTTGCAGCTGGCCAAAAACGGTGGGCAGGACGTGGCACCAAATCCTATGGTAGGCTGTGTGATTGTTCATAAGGGGAAAATCATAGGAGAAGGTTATCATAGAAAATACGGTGAAGCTCACGCCGAGGTGAATGCCATTAACAGCATTAAAAATCAGGAGGTTCTGAAAGACTCGACGCTTTATGTAAATCTTGAACCCTGTGCCCACCACGGTAAAACGCCGCCTTGCTCCGATTTGATTGTCGAGAAACAAATACCAAGGGTTGTGATTGGTTCAAAAGACATAAACTCATTGGTGGCAGGAAAGGGCATCGAGAGAATGCAAAAGGCGGGTATTGAGGTTGTTACGGGAATATTGGAGGAGGAGTCCAAGGAGCTGAACAAACGCTTTTTTACCTTCCATGCCAAAAAACGCCCCTATGTTATCCTCAAGTGGGCGGAAACCATCGACGGCTATATCGACATTGACAGGAGCGATTCGGACAAGGGCATCAGGTGGATAACGCATCCGCTTTTGAGAGTAGTTGTTCATAAATGGCGGAGCGAGGAAAGCGGGATAATGGTAGGCACCAAAACGGCTGAAAACGATGACCCGGGATTAGACACGAGGTTATGGTCGGGTAAAAGTCCGCTACGTTTTGTTATCGACCGTGAGTTGAAATTGCCCCGCGATTTGAAGTTGTTCGACGGCAAAATACCCACTGTGGTTTTTACCGGAAAAGACCGGATAGATGAACATAATCGGCGCTATGTTAAAATAGATTTCTCGAAAAACACTTTGGGTCAAATGCTTCGAGAGATGTATGAGATGGAAATCCAATCGTTAATTGTGGAAGGCGGAGCGTCATTGCTTAACTCGTTTATTAAAAGCGGTTTATGGGATGAGGCCAGGGTGTTTGTAGGTAATAAAACCTTTGGTGGTGGAGTGAAAGGTCCTGTTATAGCTAAACCAATGACAAACTTTTGTCAATTCGGCCAAGACAGGATTTTATATTTTCATAATCGTTGAAAAAAGACCCGAAAGTTTACGATAACTTGTTTCGGTAATTTAACGCCACCTTAAACTTTGCAACAGGGTGTCGATGTCGGTTTCAATGCTTCGAATTACAGGAGCCAACGAGTCGTTGTTGGGCTCCAAGTTGAAATAAAGAGAGCCGCGTAGGAAGTTGTCAACAGAATCCGTCACATAAAAATTTAAAGGAGAAGCAGTCTCGCTACCTTCAATGTAGTAAATGAGTCCGTAAACATTATGGTTTGGAATTAACACGGCTTCGGGCTCTATGTTTGTGGCTTTGGATGTGTGTTTATATGTCATTGTATAACAATCGTTTATATATTTTGATAAGGCCGTGTCCATTCGAAAATACGTTAAGTAAATCTTTGCCTTAAATTGAGGGTAAACAATGTTCATCCAGTCTTTATTGTTTGCGTCGGGCATATCAATTCTGGCATAATCGGCATAGCGGAACGAAAAAGGTAATGCGTTGGTGTCCTGTGTTTTGTATGAATGGTCGGGTATGTCGATACGGAAATATCCGACAGGTTTGGGAATAGGCTCATCGCTACAGGAGACGACGAAAAGCGTTGACAATAAAAATATCAGGTAAGTTCTAAATCTCATAACTTTTTGAATTCTACTTTTTTAATCCGGCGTTTATCCATCATCAAAATTTTAAATTCCATATCTTTAAATTTGACGATATCGTTTATTTTGGGGAAATCTCCCGTAATTTCAAGAATAAGGCCGGCGATGGTATCGGAATCTCCTTTTGCCGAGTCAAAGATATCGGGGTCTAATCCGGTAATTTTGCATAGGTCGTTTAGCGATGTTTTTGCTTCGAAGACCCAAGTGTTTTCCGATGTTTTTTTGAAATCGGCATTGTTTTCCTTGTTGTCGAATTCGTCGCTTATTTCGCCTACAATTTCTTCCAAAACATCTTCCAGTGTTACAATTCCGGAGGTGCCTCCGTATTCGTCAACAACCACGGCCAGGTGGATTTTACGTCGCTTAAACTCCTGAAGTAAGTCGTTGATTTTTTTATTCTCCGGAACAAAAAGAGTTTCACGGATAAGGCCTTGCCAGTCGAAACTCTCTTCGCCCAAATGCGACAAAAGGTCTTTAATATACAAGATGCCTTTCACGTTGTCGAAGCTTTCTTCATAAACGGGAATACGAGAATATCCCCATTCTTTCACCTTGTCAATCAGTTCGTTAAAGGGGGTGTCGAGGCTTACGGCAGCCACATCGACGCGTGCTTTCATTATTTCACTCACTTCCGTTTCGCCGAAGGTGGCTATGCCTTTGAGTATTTTGGCGTCTTCAGGCACGTCTTCGTTCTCCGATTTTGAATGGGCTATGTCCACGGCTTCGGAGAGCTCACTCATCGACAGTCCCGATTTCTTTTTCATCAATCGTTTATCGATAACGGAAGTTGATTTCACCAACAAAACCACCAAAGGATAAAATATGCGGCTCATAACTTTTATGGGGCTAGCCATCATTCTGACGAACATGAGAACCTTTTGGCGCGCGTATATCTTCGGCATAATTTCTCCGAAAAGCAGCAGCATACCCGTTATGACAAACACTTGAATGATAAAACCCAAGAGGGGAGAGGTCGAGAAGTCGAATATTTTTGCCGACAGCCATGCCGATATCAAAACGATGGCAACATTCACAAAGTTGTTGCTTATCAATATGGTGGCAAGAAGTTGTTTTGGATTGTTCAAATGATTGATAATCAGCTTGTCGGTTTCGTCTTCCGAATTTTCGAGTTCTTTTATTTGACTAGGATTCAAGGAAAAGAAAGCTATCTCCGAGCCCGAAATCAAGCCTGACAAAATCAGTAAGGCAACGATGAAAAAAATCGCTATCAAAACCGAAATATCAAAGGATGCGCTTAAATTTACATTGGTCAACAGCACCATCCGGTTAAAACCCGCTTCGCTTAGGTCCATTTAATAAAATACGTTTATTATGTCTTGCAAAAATAGTCATTAGCCTTTTACCGGCAACTAAAATATGCAAGTGCTTTTGTGTTTGACAAACCTAAATTTCGTACTTTTGTCCGCATGGAGAATAAAGACTTTACGGACAAACTGCCTGATATTTCATCATTAAAAGAAATTAAATTTCCGGAGAAATACGGCTCCGGAAGCTCATTTGTTGGCGGCGACAAGGGCAACGACAGGTTGGATATCAAGTATTTTATCGATGGCAACAGAAAGTTTTTCGCCACCGTTCGCTTTGGTTTCAGGGCGCAAGGTCCTCCGGGACATGTGCACGGAGGAGCCATGGCTGCCGTGCTCGACGAAACGCTCGGTCTGGCAGCTTGGGTGGCGGGATATCCCATAGTTTCCGCTAATCTGAACATTACTTATATAAATATGCTTCCTGTGGGTAAAGAGGTGGTAGTCAGTACTTTTATTGAAAATGTAGAGGATAAAAAAGTGCATGTTTCGGGTTTTCTGTCCGACAAAGAAGGTAAAATTTATACCAAGGCCAAGTTGCTGTGTATCATAAGGCCGGTAGAGAAAATAGGCAGCGACGGCTTTATGGAATTTATCGAAGCTCAATTGAGCTGAGAGCTATAAATTACTGATTTTCACAAAAAAAATGTTGTGGCATTTAAAAATAGTATATCTTCGCCGCTGTAGTTATGCCTGTAAAAGGGCTTTTTATTAATTTTTTATTTTATTTTTTATGAACATTTTTGTTGCTAAATTAAATTATGACACCCAAGAGGATAATTTAAGGCAAACATTCGAGCAATTCGGAGAAGTTGACTCCGTTAAAATCATCATGGACAAATTTTCAGGCCGTTCCAAAGGCTTCGGATTTGTTGAAATGGCTGACGATAATGCAGCCCAAGATGCTATTGATAATCTTAACGACAGCGTTTTGGACGGTAGGACCATCGTTGTGAAAAAAGCTAAACCGAGAGAAAATAACGGCGGATACAACCGTGGTAACGACCGTTACAACGATCGTTATAACAGTCGTTACTAATCTACTGAACTTCTGCCCCTTAGTTAGGGGATACCAAAAAATCGCGATGTGATTCGGTTTTTTTTCAAAAGCTTGAAAAACAGCGTAAAAAAAGCGACAAATAATATTTGTCGCTTTTTTTGTGTCCTGCGTTTTACGTCGAAAAAACTGCTTTCTGACGTTTTATCCTTTCCTAAGCACCACTGCCGCCCATGTGCGAATAGTAGCTGTAATTCAACTTCGAATATTTCTTTGTCCTGGGGTTGAAAGTGATTTCGGCAGTGCCTGTTTCTTTTACAAATTCCAAGGTTTTTTCGTATTGCTCCGTGCCTTTTCTTAACCAATCGGGCAATTTGTCATCGCTTTTTATTCTGTATTTCAGCTTTAGCTCGGCAATGTGCTCTTGTAATTTTTCTTCCGGAGTTTTTTCTCTTAGCAGGTCTTTAATCTTTGAGGTTAGGAAGTCGCCTAAGTTGAATTCGTCCAGAGCGTCGGCAATGGCTTGCCCTATAAAATCCATCTTGGAAATTTGTGTTACGCGCTCTTTATATTTTTCATATTCCGTGGGAGTGAGAACCGTATCAATTAGCTTACCGTGATGCAAGATGCTGATAATCACAATGTCACGAACGTCAGGAATATCGTTGCTAAAGATTAAATTGCGCAAGCGCGCCCTTACCTCCAACACCTCGCGGTTGTTTTGCAAGGGATATTTTCGTGAAGAGAAAAACCAAAGTGTGCGTTTGTTTTCAATCTTGAGCACTCTTTTACCTATCAGAGACGCTATTATTTCGTCGCGGAAAAACTGCCCGTGCATCGAAATATGCGAAATCCATTCCGCAATAGGACGTTTGTCGCCATACTCTCTTATTTCTTTAATTACCTCATCCAAAATGACTTCGCCCGTATCTTCGAGTTTGTCGGGGATGACAAATTTCATGTCGGTATCGATAATGTGGCGCATGGCAAGGTCCATAAGGACCGCCGAGCCTATGATGACGTCAAATTTTTGGTTTTTGAAATTATCGTGCTGATTGCCCTCGTCGTCAATTGACAAGAGATATACCTCTTCCGGTATGTTTAGGAAAAAATTCTCTTTCATAACATCTTGTATTTTAGTTATTTGATTTCTTCAAGACCTTCTTCTACCGACTCGGTCAGAGCAAACAAACTGTTGAAACCCGAAATCTCGAATACTTCTCTGATTTTCGGCTGAATACAACAAAGTACAATGTTACCTCCTTCGGTTTTCAATTTTTTCAGCACCGATAAGAAAACACGCAAGCCCGAACTGGATATGTAATCCATCTCACTCAAATCGGCTATAAAAAGTTTTTCGCCTTCGGCAATTCTTTTATCGATTTCCTTGGAGGCTGTTTCGTAATTTGACGTGTCGAGTCTGCCTTTGATGGCGAAAATCGTTATTCCGTCCTTTTTGTTAAATAAAATTTCCATAATATTTTGATATTTAATATTTTACATTATTCCGACAATAGTTCTACAACCGATGCTATATCGTTTTCTATAATGAAAAAATCTTCAAGACCGGCAATTTCCAGTAACTCCATGAAGTTTTTACTCGGAGTAAAAATAATAACCTTGCCATTGAACATTTTTAAGTCCTTTTTCGCTTTTATGAAAATTCGCAAACCGTAGCTGCTGCAATATTCCAACTTACACAAATCGAATACGAAGTTTATTGCCGCCGATTTCGAAATAATCTTGTCTATTTCGTCTTCAAGTTTGTAGGCTTCAGCCGTTACCAACTTGCCCGATATTTTCAGCAACTCGAACTTTGCCACTGTTTTTCTGTCTATTTCAAACATAGTTATAATGTTATTATCAGATGATTCTTTTCATCTATGCGTTTATATTTCAATTCCTTACTCAACTTCTTGATAATCAACACTCCGAGGCCTCCTATTTTGGTGTCGTCTTCCAGCACGCTGTGAGCGTCGGACTGCACCTCCAAAGGGTTGAAAGCTTTGCCGTTGTCAATTATTTCCAGAAGTATTCTTCCATTATCACTGCTCAGATTTATTTTTATGTCGGCATCATTTCGCCCTTCGAAACCGTAAAATACGATATTTGTAAAAGCCTCTTCCAAAATTAGATTCATTTTGTAAAGCAGTTCGGGCTCGAGCTCCATTTCTTTACCTGCCGTCTCAACAAATCGTTCAATTTTCTCAATATCTTCGATTCTTTTATTCAGAACAATACTTTTTCTCATAAAAACGATTAATCGATTACTGAAAAACTTTGTAAATTTATGAAATATTTACTTTGAAGTAAAGTGAATTTGAATAAAGTTGTTTTATGGAGAGGAATCTCGATTAAAAGCATTGATTATGAAGATATTAACGGTTGATAAGATTAGAGAAGCGGACAGCTATACCATAAAAAACGAGCCCATTGCAAGCGTTGACTTGATGGAAAGGGCAGGGAGAAATTGTAGCGAGTTTATAAAAAATAATATTGCAAAAGATATTTCCGTATGTGTTTTTGCGGGTCCGGGAAACAACGGTGGCGACGGCCTGGTGATAGCTCGTCACCTTGCCGCCGATGCGTTTCGGGTAAAGGTTTTTGTGGTCGATTTCACAAAAAATTATTCCGATGATTTTCGTATAAATTTGGAGCGCTGTGAGCAGGTGCAAGATATTGAAATACATCACCTTACGGCAGAGAGTTCTTTGCCTGACATAAAAAAAGGCTCAGTGATTGTTGATGCTGTCTTCGGCTCGGGACTCAACCGACCGGTCAAAGGTTTTCCCGCGGCCGTTATCAGCCATATCAATGCAGCGGGATGCATGGTTTTCTCCATAGATATTCCCTCGGGCATGTTTGCCGACAAGTCCGTTGACCCAAAGGAAGGCGCGGTGGTGCATGCTGATGTGACTTTGAGCTTGCAGTTTCCCAAGCTTTCCATGCTTATGCCTGAAAATGAGGAGTTTACCGGCGACCTTCATATAATCCCCATCGGTTTGCATCCCGATTTTATCGCGAAGGTAAAGCCTGCCGCCGAACTTTTGGAAGAGGCTATGTTGCGCGGCTTGCTCAGAGAGCGGCGAAAGTATGACCATAAGGGCAAATTCGGCCATGCTTTGCTCATTGCCGGCAGCAGCGATAAGACGGGTGCCGCCGTCCTTGCTGCCAAAGCGGCTTTGCGTAGCGGCACCGGCTTGTTGACGGTGCATTTGCCGTCGAAAGCGGCACCGGCTCTTCAGGCTCATTCGGCTGAGGCTATGCTCAGCATCGACCCTTCGGAAGAGGTGTTTTCTTCTCTGCCGTCATTGTCGCGATTTAACGCCGTAGCCGTAGGTCCGGGTTTGGGCACACGCGAGGAGAGCCAAAGGGCATTGAAACTTCTTATTCAGGAGTTTAAAGCGCCGATTATTTTCGATGCCGATGCTTTAAACATTTTGTCGGAAAACAAAACATGGCTTAGTTTCATTCCGCCGGCTTCCATTTTGACGCCACATTTAAAAGAGTTTGAGCGACTTACAGGTAAGTCGGCCGACCATTTTCAGCGTATGGAAAAAGCCAAGGAGCTTAGTCGCAAATATGGCGTTTATATTATTTTAAAAGGAGCCCACTCGCTTATTTCGTGTCCCGACGGAGTCGTATATTTCAATAACACTGGCAATCCGGGGATGGCCACGGGAGGCAGCGGAGATGTGCTTACCGGCATACTTTTGGGGCTTTTGGCACAAGGATATTCTTCGCGCGATGCGGCTCTGCTCGGTGTTTGGCTCCACGGTCTTGCCGGCGATTTGGCCTTGCAGGAGCAAAGTGTCGAATCTTTGATTGCTTCGGATATTGTGGCCAAGTTAGGTAAGGCTTTCGATGAGCTTAGGAAAAATTGATTGATGTGTATTTCAACCGGCAGAATTCAAATTGTGGTTTTTGCAAAAAAAAAAGAAGGACTCTTTCGAGCCCTTCTTAACCTAAAACCTAATATATGAAAAACTTGCCCCCCGTTAATTATTAACAGGGTTCTTCAGCAAGACGTCATTAATAGCTTGAATCAAGGTTTCTTTCGGCAAGGCGCCAACTGCCATTTGGGGTTGGCCGTCTGCGGGGCAGAAGAGCATCGAAGGGATGCTGCGAATTCCGAAAGCGGCAGCCAATTCCTGCTCAACCTCGGTGTTTACTTTGTAAATGTTGATTTTGCCTTCGAACTCAACGGAGAGCTCTTCGAGAATGGGAGCAACCATTTTGCAAGGTTGACACCAGTCGGCATAGAAATCAATAATACAGGGAAGTTCTCCCTCGAATTTCCAATCTTTATTTTTTTCGTAGTTGAAAACTTTTTCCAAAAACGTTTTTTTGCTTAAATGCTCTAACATAACTGTTTAATTTTTATTGATGATTATTTTAATAATTTCTCTTTGATTACTTGAACGTAGGCTGATTTTGGTTTGGCACCCATATCCATCATTGGTTGACCGTTAACCGGTATGTAAAGTATTGAAGGAATGCTTCTTATGCCAAATACACCACCGGACAATTCTCGTTCCTCGTCGGTATTTATTTTATAAAAATTTACTTTACCCTTATATTCTTTGGCGAGCTCTTCCATAATGGGGGCCACCCTTTTACACGGTCCGCACCAGTCGGCATAAAAGTCGATGATAGCGGGCTTGTCGCCTTTGTAAACCCATTTATTGGGATTTGCTTTATAATCGAAAATCTTATCGATAAACTGCTTTGTATTAATCTTTTGCACTTTGCCTTCGGCATCTGTCGCTTCACTCTCTTGCACTTCTTGCTCATCGGCTTGGAGTACGACAGGCTCATTGTTGTCGGCTGTTTTTTCCACAACGGCATCGTCGTTTGTTGCAGCCTTGCTTTCTTGTATCGAAGCATTATTGGAGCAGGAAGAAAAACCCGCAACAACAAGACTCACAAGTAATATTTTAAAAAATCCGTTCATATCGTTCAAAATCATTTATTCAATTTCAGGCGGCAAAGATAGAATAAAATTCTTTTTTATATCGGATAAATATCACTAATTTTTGTTAATTTTGCGTTTTAAATAACGAAAGCGCGTAACTTGCTGATGTTCACCATATTTGAAAATATAACGGTAGAAGAAATAGAAGACTATTTTTCCGATGAGGAAAAATGCTTGAAGTATTTGGCCGACGAAAAATGGAAAAACGGCTTTGTATGCAGAAAGTGCGGTCATACGAATTACTGTGCGGGCAAGAAGCCCTTTTCGCGCCGCTGTACCAAATGCAAGACCGAGGAGTCGGCTACGGCGCATACCATTTTTCATCGCTGCCGCATTTCTTTGCCCAAGGCTTTCCGCTTGGCTCACCTTGTATGTTTCGACAAGGATATATCCACTTCAAAGTTGGCCGAGGAAGTGAAAATCAGACCTATGACATGCTGGAGTTTTAAAAAGAAAATTACCTCATGTCTCGATGCCCGTACCGATGTCAGCAATTCCCAAAAGATTGAACTAAAGGAGATTATATTGGGTGGATAAAGAATGAATGGATGAATGGGTGGATGGATAAAGAATGTATGGATGAATGGGTGGATGGATGAATGGGTGGATGGATGAATGGATGAATGGATGAATGAATGATTTGGATGTTTGAATGATTGAATGTTTGGATGATTTGATTAGGGAGTGCAGCAAATCATTTGGAGATTTCTACTAAGAAACAGAAATAGTCTATATTACTGTTAAAAAGGTAAATAACCCCTAATTCTCCTGACGACCTGCGGTGTCAGGATCTTTGACCCGAGCCTCTCTCCGCCGGTAGGCGGACACAGTAGAAAGGGGGACTTCCGTGTAGCAAATCATTTGAAGATTTCTATCAAAGAAGGAAAAGTCGGCACTTTCTTTTCGGTTTGACAGCCAAATTTTCGATGGGTTTACTGAGTCCCCCTTGGAGAAGGGGGCCGGGGGGATTGATTTGGATGAATGGATGAATGG
>CAZPGC010000056.1:0-15652 GCA_964585875.1 uncultured Prolixibacteraceae bacterium
AATCAGTTAGCCACTCTCAAGCTCCCCAATTGTAATTTGTGTTTTTTACTCAGGTAGTTTTCTAGATAAAAGGTTCCGCTTTCATAATCGAAAAATGCCGAGTGTCCGAAAGGTAAAAAATTCTCCTCTTTCGAATTGAAGATAAAATGCTTTTTAATATTTCCCTCCTTGTCGATGGAGCAAAGTATCAAATCCGAATTTTTCCGTGCTCCGTATGCTTTTAGCTTCGACAAGGTGCCGAGGTTTCTGTTTGCGGGATTGTCGTTGTAAATTATGTAAATAACATTATCGTAAACGCCGAGGTCATAGGACAAACGGGATGTTGAGCCCGATGTATATTGGTATTTATGTATTTTCTTGTTCCATTGTATTATCCCATTGTTGTTGATATTCACCACTATGATGTCGCCGTAATAATAGGTATAATATGTTGAATAACCTCCGTTGGCGGTATATACCGTTCTTTCCTCTATGTAAAACTGTTCGGCAACGAGAATAATACCGCCGTCGTCGCGCATAATGATATCCTTTAAAATATAATTGTAGAGCATCTGGTTTTTCCCTTTTTCTTCTTTCTTCTTCATTTTCTCTTTTGTTCGCTGCTCAAGGCCTTGGGTTATGAAATTTAATGGAAAAGCCTTGTAATTCGACGACACAACCTCGTGTGTTTTTCTGTCGAGGCGGAGATAAAAAGAGCCGTCGATGCCCTTGGTTAAATCCGGAGTATAAAAACCTGCAATAACAATATCGCCATTAGCGGCAATGTTAAGGGTCATATATTTTATAGTGAATTTATTGAGCTTTACGCTTATATCTTCGGGTTCGTCATCGTCTTTGTTAAAAATCAAAACGTGCCGCTCGTAGCTTGATAATCGCCTGTTACCTTTGCCAATCCACAATTGACCTCTTATATAAAAATTACCTTTGTTATCAACGGCCGAGCCGTTAATAATAAACATTTTGTCTCTGTATTTCAGAGCTTTATCCCCTGTCCACAGTAAAGACAGGTCCTTGTTGAAAACGCTGAAAATCACCTTTTGTCTTTCTTTATTTTTTTTCCTGCCCGAGTTATAAAGAGAAACGGCTATTTTGGAAGAATCGTTGGAAAAAGTGACGAAGGCATCCCCGAGGTTTCTTCTGTTTTTCGCACTTACTTTGCCCATAATTTTCAAATCGCTTGAATATTCCATCTTATCACCGTCGAAGAATCTGTAAAAGAAATATTCTTTGTGGTCTTTGCCGTTATAAAACGAAGAAAGTATCACAATTTTTCCGCTTGTTATAAAAGCCGTCTCATATTTCATTTTTTTCGACTTATACTTCAAGTCCAATTTAATCTCGTTCAATAAATTTAATCCTGAGAATTTGATTAGATACGCGGCGCCTGACTTGAATCCAATGCGGAAAATATTGCCATTGATTTTTCCGATAACATCCGAAAATCTTTCGCTTTGTGTTTTGTATTCTTTGCCTTTTTTAAAGATAAAATCACTGCCTGTGGAAGTGGAAAATGCGGTGACTATTAAAAAAAATAGCAAAGATAAGGCTATGACTTTTTTCATAAAAAATTTGGGTTTGTTGCGTTAAAAAGAATATCCAAACAATATATCGAGTTTATAACTGGGGGTTGCCAATGGCATATCATCATAATAACTTGAATTCGGATTTGGCGGATATTTAGCAAAAGACCCGCCGAAATTAAGATTAAATGCAATATGAAATCTTTGAGCCAATAAAAATTCAAAACCGAAATCAAACCAAACACTATGCACATTTATCCTTTCGGTGTCTTGATAATAACTTTCAAAGCAATATTTAAATCCCAATGTGCTGGTATTGGCAAAAGTAAAAAAAGTGGGAAGATGCTCCACCCCGAAACCACCTGAAAGATAGAAACCCTTGTTTATTACAGCCGGCAAATACGGAATGTTTTTCAGGAAATTTTCATTTAGATAATATAAATGCTGATTCCATAGCTGAGGGTATAGTTGTTTTCCTGCCGCAACATTTACAAAGTAATTGCTCGTGCTGTTATATAAAGGGAAAACGTGTTTTAAAGTTATGGAGGGGAAGCCCCTTATTATGTCAACGGAAGACAAATAAATTATGTTGTTTGCATCGGATAAGCCGTTATCGTCGAAGGCTTCGTCCAAGTTTTGGGCTCTCGCTTCAATGGCGAATAACGAGAGAAAGGCCGTTAAAATCAGTAAATATTTCATCTCTATAAATTATAAAATTTCTTCGAAAACACATCAATAAAATTTATTGGCGTTTTCTTATATCCACTACTTATTTATATCCAAAATGGCAAAATCAATTTTTATATATCCTCTGTTTATGATAAAAGAATTTTTTTCTTCGTCGAAAAAACTAAATTCGGTTATCATATAAAAATTAGTCTTTTTTCCGTCAACTACGTTTGTTCTTTTCCCATTGCCGTTTTCGTCAAAAGTATATAAAACAAGGTATAAGTTCTTATCTCCTTCATAGGTTGCCGGAGACTTTCTCGGTTTATTGTTTTTGCGGCTGTCGTTGAAAACAATGTAAATCGAACCGTCGTGCACACCGTAAACGAAAGAAAGGATTTTATAATTTCCGGTTTGTACTTTCTTTATCTTTTTATTCCATTTTATTTTTCCGTATTTATCGATTCTCACCAAAAGGATATTTTTTACGCTGTTGTAAAATATAACATTGCCGTTTGGGTTACTTGTCCCTCCAAATTGCTCGGCAAGTAAAAGCACGCTTCCGTCTTTATATACGTGAAGGTCTTTTAATAAATAATTCATCAAATATTTTACATTTTTCTTAACCGTACTACCCGGCCTGTTCTTCAATACCGGGGCCTTGGAATATATATCGTCCACTGTAAAGTCCGGCTTAAAGAAACTGAATTTCGATATATCCGTCTTATGGGTTTTCCCGTTCAAGCGAATATAAAAAGTGCCGTCCTGACGGAAGCCTCTTTCATAGGAATATAATCCCGCAACAATGATGTTTTGATTTGCGTCAACTGTTAGTTTTGTTTGGTTTAGTGAAATGTAAACATCCTTCATTTCCAGAACTATATCTTCAAATTTATTGTCTTTATTAAAAACCAAAACATGATTTTCAACGAGAGAAACTTTACGACTAAGTTTACTTATCCATAGCTGTCCCTCGGAATAAACGTTTCCCTTATTGTCAACAGCATAACCCCCTGCAAAAAACTCACTGTCTTTATAATCAATGGTTTTCGTCTTTTTCCACATCAACTCGCCTTTGTCGAAGACAGCAAATACTATTTCTTGATTGCTTTCTTTTTTATTGTCCGAATTGAACATAAACGCAACGGTTTTGCTTTTATCTTCGGAGTATGCATAACTCAAGGAGCCGTGAACTTTATTACTTTTAACCTCAACCGAACCAATTAATTGCATATCGTCCGAATATTTCATGTTTTTGGCATCCAAGGCATTAGAAAAAAAGTATTCTTCTTTCTTTTTGAGGTTAATAAACGAAGTCACGGTAATTATCTTATCGCCTGAAATAAAACAATTTACATAATTCAGTTTTTTATCGCCGCGGTTCAATTTTACAGGTATTTTTTCCGCTATACCGCGCATGGAGTATTTTATAATGTGGTGTCGCTTTCCTTTGGTTACCTCCGCATAGACGTAGTCGTCTATTCTTCCTAAAACTTTTTCTATTTCGCCTCCACCAATTTTATAGGAGTTACTTCTTTTAAAAGAAAAACCATTGTCCGAGTAAAAACCGGATAACAATGCAAAAAGTAATAACGGCAGTAGTATGTTTTTTTTCATAGTGATGGGTTTTTTGATCTTCCGCAATGTTTAAATAAAGGCTGAACGTAAAAAATAATAAAAAAAACGTGCGAAGTAAACTCCGCACGTTTTTCAAAAGGTTTATCCGTTAATGAATATCCCAGAACAGTTTTGTTGTGAGCACATCGCCGCCGATGGCGGTTGAAGCTGCTTTGTAGTTGTCACCGTTAAGTGTTTGTTCGTTAATGGGATATATCATCCTTACCGGAATGTTCGAATAGTTAACACCCGGAGGAGGATTCAAGATAGGATAGTCGAGACGACGCCATGTTGTCCAGCCGATGAAACCCCTGTTGAAAGAAGCTATCCACGACTGACGGGCAATCTTTTGCAAGTCGCTACCCGAAGCTGTAGCCCATTTCACGCTGTCTTCAGCCAAATAGGTTGAAACATCGGAAGCCGAACCACCCCAGTAAAGAATCGATGATTCGATACCGGCATTGTAGTATTCTTCAGCTGTTTTGGGCGTGGTGAATCCTTTGGCGGCAAACTCAGCCAAATAGAATTGCAACTCGGTGAAATCCAGCAATACGCAAGGCATTGTCGGGTCTTCGAGAGCTGTTCCGGGAGGTGAGTAGTTGTCGTAAGCATTATTGGCACCGTAAATACCACCGAGAAAAGCAAGTTTAGGTGTACCTGTGGTGGAGGTATCGCGTGCTTGATAGTAAAGCGGACGCCTCGGGTCGTTATAAGGATTCATAATGTCAAGCATGGTGTTGGTGGCAACAAAGTCGTGACGACCACTGGCTACCAAGTCCTCATAAACGGGGTTGGCATTCGGGATGGCACCCAAATATTGGAATTTGGCTGCATCTGCATTTGAAGTGAAAATACCGTCGCTTAATGCACTCGAGAGAGCACCGGTAACTTCGGTTTGCAATCCGCTGTAGTCAACAACGCCAATGGCGAGTTTAACTTTCAGCGAGTTGGCAAAAGTTTTCCATTTAGCTACGTCACCACCGTAGATAATATCGGCACTGCCGAAGCTTTCTGCCGAAGTTTTCAATTTGCCTATGGCAGCGTCAAGACGTTTGAAAAGGTCTTTGTAAATGGTAACGGCATCATCATACTTGGGAGTTGTGTTGTCGATGTCGAGAGCCTCGCTGTAAGGAATGTCTCCCCACATCATAACCATTCTTTGCCATGTATAAACGTTCAATATTTCAATTATGGCAAGCTGATTTTGCTTTTTATCGGCTTCCGTGGGAAGGTACTGTGTTTCGTTTATTACTTTAGTAGCTTCTTGGAAGTCTTTGAGGACGTCTCTGTAGTAAATACGCCATGCGTGATCGGGAATAGTCCTGTTCACAACATCATAGTTGGCTTCGTCGGTATAAGTGGTTTCGGTGATGTACTGAGCCCAAATCTTATACACGTTGAGGTTCACGTTGATACTTGCCAATTGGTCGGCAAGGTTTTTCTCTGCATTGGAAAAGAGTGCTGTCCCCGGTACTTTCGTAGGATTCTTCGTATCGGTGTTCATATCCTCGAAGTTTTTGGTACACGAGGCAACAACTAATACCAATAAAATTAAATATATTTTTTTCATGTGTCTGATTTTTAAAATTGTAAGTTAATGTTTAATCCAAAGTTGCGAGTTGTTGGTAAAACACCACTTTGCCATCCCTGAAGGTTACCCGAACCTAAGCCTGCTTCGGGGTCTGCATCGGGAAGATTTTTGAAGATAATCCAAAGATTGGATCCTACAAAGCTGAAAGAAGCTCCTTTGATGAATGTTCCTTCAACCATTTTCTTGGGAAGTTTGTAAGTAAGAACAAGTTGTCTCAACTTCAGGTAAGAAGCATCGTAAACAAACATCGAGTTGGGGTTACGTGCCCATCCGAAGAGAGCATAGTTGTCACCGCGAACGCGAATGTCGTTAGGTGTTCCGTCTTCTTTTACACCGTCGAGGATAACTCCGCCGCCGTCAGCCAAGCTGTTACGTACGGGGTTGCCCAAGTCGTTGGTAAATACAGTGTTGGCGTAGAGACCCGTGCCTTGTCCGTACCATTGGTCGAGCGAGAAGATGTCGCCGCCGTGTTGGTAGTCGAGCAGGAAGCTCAATGACCAGTTTTTGTAGTTGAAACGGTTTGTCAAACCTGCATTCCAATCGGGGTTAATGTCACCGATGATATTATCGGATGTGGAAGAAATTTTGTAATATCCGTCATGATATCCCGTGGAGTTGATAACTTTTTTGCCTGTGGCGTCATCATAAACAAAGTCGGTACCTTGAATAACACCGTAAGGTTGTCCCACGTGAGCATTGATGGAGATACCGCCTTGGAAACGACCGAGTTGCAAGTTGTCAACGCCTTCGTAAAGCGAGATAACTTTATTTCTGTTTCTCGACCAGTTCAGAATAATATCCCAAGAGAAGTTTTTGTTTTTAACGGGAGTACCGTAAAGAGCCAACTCAAGACCTTTGTTTTCAATTTCACCCGAGTTTACATATTTCGACGAATAACCTGTGGCTGTAGAAATGGAAACGGGGAGAATTTGGTCAACGGTATTGTTTTTATACCATGCAAAGTCGAATCCTAAACGGTTGTCAACAAACATCATTTCAAGACCGGCTTCCAAACTCTTTGTTCTTTCGGGCTTGAGGTTTTCGTTGTTTTTGGTTGAAGGTACCGAGAAGAGTGTCACGTTACCGAAAGGAGTGGGCTTGCTGTAAGTATCATAAATCGATGCAAAAGGAGCATCGTTACCTACTTCGGCATAGTTAACCCTTACTTTACCAAAGGATAACCACTTGGCATCAAGTATTTCCGAAAAGATAAAGTTGGCTGCTATCGAAGGATAGATGTAAGCGTTGCTGCCTTGCGGCAAGGTTGAAGATTGGTCGCGACGAATGGTACCGTCGATATAAATCATATGTTTGAATCCCCAGGATGCTTGTGCAAACACACCGAATACACCTATTTTTTGTTCCGACTCGAGAGGAGTAAGAGTGGTGTTCAGCGAATTGGAAAGCGAATAAAGGTTGGGAACAACCAGTCCGCCGTTTGTTGAAGCGTAAATAGAAGATACGGTATTGTACCTGTAGTTGGTACCGAACAAAGCGCTGATGGTGTTGTCTTCGTTAATCTTTCCGTTATAGTTTACCAAGAAATCGTAGTTGGTTTCCTGGAAAGACCTGTTATAACGGGCGTAACCCGATTGAACGTCGGGGTAACCGATTCCGAAAGGAGCGGCAATAGAACCAACGGCGCGTCTTTCTTCCTGAATTTCAGAATAGAAGTCGGTAGTCACACGTCCCGTAATTTTGAAGTTCTTAGTAGGTTTGTATTGAACCATGGCATTACCGAAAACACGGTTACGACCGTCTGTTTCGTAGTTTTCAAAACGTGTCCAATAGGGGTTGTCCCAATATTCGGGATACAAGGAGTGCTGACTGTGATAGTTCCACGTTACGTTACGTCCGGTTTTGTCGTACATGTCTTTTTGCTCCTGAATGTCAACGTTGGTTTCGAACCATTGACGGAAGCTGGTGAGGATGTTGTCGCTGTAACCTGTGGAGTTACGTCCCAAGCCTTGTGTTTTTACATAATTAACATTGATGGATGTTGACCATTTGTCGTTCATATCCCATTGCGACGACAGGTTGAAGTTGTCGCGTCTCAGGTGGCTGTTGGGCATTATTCCGCTTTGATCCAAACGTGAATATCCGAAACGGTAAGCCGAATTTTTGGTGCCGCCGTCGATGGCGAAGCCGTTTTTAAATGTCCATGCAGTGTTGAAGAAAGTGATGGGGCCGTTTTTGGCGTTAACCCATGGGGTAGCTTGCATATACTTGGGTGATTCCGGATCGAAGGCATTCCATTGGTAAACCATCAGGTTGGGATCGAATTTCTCACCGAAAGAAGCATCTTCCGTTGTGGGTACTACCAAATCTTTATTGCCGTCGCCGTTAAAGTCGTAATAAAACAATCCCGGGTGGTTGCTGATCGAATCGACCGAATAGTAAGGACCGTAACCTGCACCGTATTGGTTTTGGTAATGAACAAAGGTGCTCTTGTCAACAATACCCATTGTGGCACTCAAATTCAAAGTAACACCGAGGTAATTTTTGCCGCTTGTGGCTTTTTTACCTTTTTTGGTGGTGATGATGATAACACCGTTGGCGGCACGCGAACCGTAAAGTGCGGTAGCGGCAGCACCTTTCAGCACGTTGATGCTTTCGATGTCATCGGGATCGATGTCCGAAGCGGCATTACCGTAGTCGTAACCCATACCTCCGCGTTTTTGATACGAAGAGTTGGTGTTGGCGTTGCTAATCGGCACTCCGTCAACAACAAACAAAGGTTGGTTGTTTCCCGTCAACGAGGAAGAACCACGGATGATGATGTTGGTAGAACCACCCATGTTGTTACTTTGGCGAACCTGCAAACCGGCAACTTTACCGCTCATGGTGTTGATGAAGTTGTCTGTTTTCACAGTGCTTACTTCGTCACCTTTCACCTTTTGGGTGGAATATCCCAGAGACTTTTTCTCCCTGGAAATACCCAACGCCGTAATCACGGTTCCTTCCAATTCTATTGCCGTGGTTTTCATGGCAACATCGATTTTGCTTTGCGAACCAACCGTTACCTCTTGTGTTTCCATTCCCACGAATGAAAATACCAGTACGGCTTTGTCGTCCGGCACACTCAGAGAGTACTTACCGTCGAGATCCGTCACGGTACCTGTCTGCGTGCCCTTAATCAAAATTGATACACCCGGTATCGGCGAGCCGTCATCATAACTTGTGACAGTTCCGCTAACCGTTTTTTGGGCGTAAAGACCCATACTGCTCAGAAAAAAGAGGAGTAGAGTCAGTAGTGTAAACTTTCTCATAAAATTAATTTTTGGTTAGACATTTGAGTTAATTTGTTCTTGAACTATTATTAAATAATATGTTTGTTCGTTCCTGTTCATCAGAGTTAGATATTTGAACTCGTAAATATATAAATTTTCCTAACTTTCAAAACATTTTTTCTAAACATTAACAACACATTGAAATTTTTTTATTTTTTATTTTTTTCCTGTTTTTTTGTTATGTTTTATATTTTATTGAATTACAAATAGTTAAATGGTATTGCAAGAACTTTAAGTTTGCCGCCTGAAATTATCGATTTTAGCGAAAAATACCTTTTTTCATCGCCTTTCGATGTGCGATTTTTACTTGCGGGGCTTTTATTTTCCACTTAAATGCGTTTAAATTTCAATAAAACCTTTGTATTTGGCAGTCCTTTGAAACGATTTTTTGAAATAAAAAAAGCCGGCATTTGTTGTTGCCGGCTTGTTGTATGAAAATGAATTTTCCGCTTGCTTTTATTTCTCCTTGAGAATGTTTTTGGAGATAACAACTCTTTGAATTTGGTTGGTGCCTTCGTAAATCTGTGTCAATTTAACGTCACGCATGATTTTTTCGACCATAAAGTCGCGCGAATATCCATCGCCGGCCATAATCTGAACGGCGTCGTTGGCAATTTTCATGGCCGAATCGGAGGCGTAGAGTTTAGCCATTGCCGAAAGTTTTGAAGCGGCTCTGCTGCCCGTGTCGTAAGCGTGGGTCGAACGCCAAATGAGCAGACGTGCCGTTTCTATCATCACTTCCATGTCGGCAAGCATAAAACCTATAATCTGCTGAGAAGCAATGGGTTTGCCGAACTGAATACGGTTTTTGGCCCATTCTTTGGCTGTTTGATAAGCTGTGCGCGCAGCTCCGAGTGCCAAGGCTCCCACGCCGTTACGCGTACGGTCGAAGGTCTTCATGGCTATCAGGAAGCCCTCGCCTTCGCGTCCCAAGAGGTTGGAAACGGGCACCTCTACGTCATGGAAGATGATTTCGTTTTGTACCGATGCTCTTTGCCCCATTTTAATAAGGTGTGGTTTTATTTCCACGCCGGGGCTGTCGGTGGGCACCACAATTGCCGACAGAGAGCGCGAGCCTCTTTCGGGATCGGTTAGCGCAAAGACCGTCAAAAATGTCGATACTTCGGCGTTGGTTATGAATCTTTTGTGTCCGTTGATGATATATTTGTCGCCTTTTTTGATGGCTGTACTTTTTATGCCTTGCACATCGGAACCGGCATTGGGCTCGGTGAGGCAATATCCCGCAACGCCTTTTACCTCGTTTATCATGCCGTAAAATTTCTTCTGTTGTTCGGGGTTGGCGGCAAGCAGCAAGGGTGTGAGTGCCAATGTGTTGGCTTCAATGCCTATGCCTATGCCTATACAGCCTGCCCCCAGCTCTTCAGCCGCAATGGCGCTTTCCAAAAGGCTGTAACCGTTTCCGCCGAATTTTTCGGGGATGGGACCGTTCATTATTCCTTCTTCATAGGCCGCTTTTATCACAGGCCAGGGAAATTCGGCTAACTCGTCATATTTCAATGCGTTGGGAGTTATCCACCTTGCAGTGAAATCACGATACTTTTCTTGTATGGCTTTCTGTTTGTCATCAAATGTGAAATCTATCATAACTGTTGATTTTTATGTTTGTTGGTGTAATTATTTAACGGGCATAAAAGTATAAAAAAATCCTCAAATCTTGTTGTGCGGTAATTTCTTGTAAGTCAGCGAAATATAGGCTGCTTTGCTCAAATCTTGTTGCGTGGAGGCGCCCTGTTGTTGCAAAATATCGTTTAAAAATATGTCAATCTCCTATCAGCAACCTTTTTGTCAAATGCTTTTGTCCAGAAAACAGCGTGTAGAAATATACACCGGGAGCCATTTGGGAGGAGTCGAAACTGAAACTGTGTTTGCCGGCAACTTGCCTTCCTTGCGGAAATGATTTGACGATTTTCCCCTGAATGTCGCACAGCTCTATCCTTACATCATTTGCCGTTTGCAGTTCGTATTCTATTGTAACTCTGCCTTTTGCCGGATTAGGAAAGCTTTGTCCCAACTTCAAACCGTTCATAAACTTGTCGTCGCCTATGCCGAAGGTGCCGTCGTCCACCACGGGGAAAAGGGCAATGGCTCTGTTGACATTCAGGTAGATATGATTTACCTGAATCCAAAGCATTGGGTTGGGGTAGAGCCACAAACAATTTTCCTGGCCGTAAATGTTTGAGGCTCCGCCGTGGGCACTGCACCAAAGCCCTACTTTGTCGCCGTTCAGGTAGAAATCGACAAGGTCAACAACCACGGCAAAATCCTTATCCACAAAAACGGGCGTGTTGAAATGCGCCACCGAGTAGTTGTATCCCACACCGGTTATCATATCGTTCCATGCTATGGCTGCCGAGCCCAAAGAGCTGCCGGGCGAATGTATGGTGTATGACTGTGTGCCCGAGGAGGTGTTTATGTTGTAGCTGCTTGAGTCGTCGAGGTATTGAATGGAGACTATTAAAGGTGTGCCCGTGGAGCTTGGCGACTTGGATTTTATTCCCACCCGTACCAACACGTCGAGGATGTAATACGATTTTCCGGAATCGAGCGGAAAACCTTGAGCAAAAGCCTGTACCCCGGGCTCCAAAGGTGTGTTGGGGTTTTGGTCGAGATCGAGAAAATTTGTGCCGAAGAAATAACCCGTGCCGTTGGAATAGCCGTAGGAAAGCACCGTAGGGCTGCCTATTAGCGAGTTAAATTCCTTAAACAACAAGGTGTCGGTTGGGCCGTGTATGTCGGCTTGGGAATAGAGCTTGCCGATGCTGAAAACAAACAGAATGTAAAGAATATATTTCATCGCGGGAAGTTTAGAAAATGAACTCCCACAAATATACATCTTTTTTGCTTGCCGACAATGTACGTTTTTGCTTGCTACGAATAAAGCGGTGAAATTTTTACCGTCTGGTTAAAGGCTGATACGGCATAACCATCAGTGATTAAGTAAGTTATAGCTGCCTCCTTTTTCCCCGTAATCACTTTTCTTTTCTATTTCTCCGTTTTCTTTGTAATAAATCCACACTCCTTTTTTCATTCCGTCGGCATATTCTCCCTTGGCTTTAAGGTTTCCGTTTTCGTAATATTCAACCCAAAGGCCAACCTCTTTGCAGTCGTAATAATCTCCTTTTTTCTTCACCTTTCCGTTGGGATAATAATACACGGCAGGACCGTATTTGTAGTCCATTTTGTAGGTTTCGCTGCTCTTTATTTTGCCGTCGGGATAGTAATGAATCAGCTTGCCGTTGTATTTTCCGTTCCAATATTCTGCCGAAGTTTTGATTTTTCCGTCGGGATAATACATCTTCTCCACACCCATTATCAAGCCGTTGACAAAGGGTGTTTCTACGGAAATCTTCCCGTCGGCATATCGCATTACGGCAGTGCCCGTGAAAGGCACATTCGACCCTTTAACGTAACTGGTGTCGTGTTTTTCCACCAACATGGTGTAATCCACAACTTTATTTCCGGCTTCGAGCTTTAAAACCGAAAAAATCACAAACGATATAAAAATCAAAGTCGTTTTCATACTTCCGCGATTTTGTGTTTATATATTAAAAAGGTGTTTGCCGCTTGAGGCAAACACCTTTTGTTTTTATTGAGCTTCTATGGAAAATCTTTGATAATACTGCATAAACACCTCGTTGGCTTTCTTAGAAAGCTCGGGGTTGTATGCTCTTACATCCATTGAAATACGCTGCAAAATCATCATGGCAGTACGTTTCTCGTTTATCAAAGTGCCGGGTTTTTGCTCCGGACCGTAATAGAAACCGAGGTCGTGTATCTGGATGTCTATCAATCTGTTGATAACGGAATCGGCTTTTTCTTTCTCGCCGACTCTGTAATAATCCACGGCCAAAGGCTCTGTAAACACATCGAAAGAGACCGTTTTTTCGGGCAAAGTTTCGAAAGCAAAATCCAAAACTTTTCCGGCTTTTTCATTTTTGCCTTCTTTAATAAGAGCGTCGGCTAATTTTGCAAACAGTGAACGGTAATTTCTGATGCTGCGCATATGCGACTCGTTGAAATACACATTGGGGTCGTTAATGCCGTCGTATTTGAATTTGTGCATCAGGTTTTCATACAAAATGTCGGTGTTAACATGTCCGTAAAGTCCGAGCATGTCTCTGTTTTTGGTTTTAATGGGCACGAGTTTGTAGGCCATTCCTTCCACTTGGAAATAATCCATCAGGTTGAGATATGCGTCGGCACCGGTGGTAATGGCGTAATAAACAGGTCTGTCCCAATTAAAACTTGCAAGCATCTCCAGCATCATCAAGTCGTTTTTCTGAATCATGCCTTTTTTGATTCTCCACTTCACTTTGTCAACAACCAAGCTGCTGTCTTTCATGGCTACCGTGCCGTTTTTCAGCACTTTGTCTTTGTCAACGGGGATGTAGAAATATTTGGTGGGGAAGTAGTTTATCCCTTTCTCGCCGGCTTGTTGCCTCGGGTGGAATTTGGTTTTAGGACTATCGCTGAAGTAGAAATTCACCAAATCCTTGATGTTGTAGTGCACCTTGTCTTTGGCAAACTTCGGATTGGGTATGAAATAAGCCACATCATTGGTGCCTTGAATGTATTTGTCGCGTCCTATACCGAAAGGAATGGGCTCGGCATCATAGGTCTTACGCAACATTTGGTCGATATACCAATCGGTGTTAAACAGACTGAGATTCACCACCTTAACATCGGTTCTGATTCCTTCCACCTCCTGAGCATACCACAGGGGGAAAGTGTCGTTGTCGCCGTTGGTGAAGATAATGGCGTTCTTTTCACAGGTGTTCAAATAGTTTTCAGCCACGTTTAAGGTATTGCGCAAATTGGAGCGGTCGTGGTCGTCCCAGTTTTGTTGAGCCATTATTCCGGGCACAAGCAGCAAACTCACTGCCGTCACGGCTATGGCCGTAACTTTGGGGTTCATATATTTTTTCAGCAAATCGTAAAGAGCCAGCACCCCGAAGCCTATCCAAATGGCAAAAGCGTAAAATGATGCAACATAGGCATAGTCACGCTCACGCGGTTGATAGGGATATTGGTTAAGGTAAACGATAATGGCAAGCCCCGTCATCAGGAACAAAACCGTTACCACAAGTGCGTAATTTCTGTCTTTTACAAAGTGAAACCACAGACCCAAAAGTCCGAGTAACAAGGGTAGCATAAAGTACCTGTTGTGTCCCTTATTGTTCTGTAATTCAATGGGTAAGTCTTCTTGAGGGCCCAATCTCCAATCGTCGAGAAAGGGTATTCCGCTAATCCAGTTTCCGTGAATATTATCGCCGTGACCTTGAATGTCGTTTTGTCGTCCCGCAAAATTCCACATGAAATAGCGTAAATACATATGCCCTATTTGATAGGAGAAGAAAAAGCGTAGATTATCGACAAAGGATGGAATAACACGGGTTTCGCGTTTTCCCTGATCGTTGATTATTGTTTTACGGTGCGACTTGTCGTGCATATATTGTTTATAAACCATGGCATGAATCGACCGTTGGTTCGACCACATCCTGGGGAAAATCGTCATAAAATCAGGGTCGTAAACGGGAACTCTGTTTTTACGCTCGTCGGTTATCACATAGGCTTCCTTAATGCTTAATTTCGGGTTTTTCAACTTCAACTTTTTAAGTGCTTTTTGCGCATCCTCCTCATATTGAAAAATCTTAATCAAACCCCTGTCGCCGAGTTTTATTCTGCTCGGGTCGGGCAATTTGTCCTCATCCACAATTGCGAATGATTTTGTATATACCGGCGATTTGTCTTTGGCGCCTATGGTCGGAGCGTTGAAATATTGTCCGTAAAACAGCGGCCAATCGCCATATTGTTCACGGTTCAGATATGCAAGCAGCGAGGTAGCGTCTTCGGGGTTGTTTTCGTCAATGGGAGTGTTGGCATTGGAGCGAACAACAAGGATAAGAAACGACATATAACCTATTGTTATAAAGGTAAATGCCAGCAAAATGGTATTGCCGAGAAGCTTTTTCTTTTTCTGTGTATAATAAAGTCCGTAAACAATACCTCCCACGAGTAATACAAAGTAAATAATGGTGCCTGTGTTGAAAGGCAAACCGAAATCGTTGATGAAAATTCTCTCAAACCATCCGGCAAGGAATACCAACCAGGGAATAATCATATACATCACCACCGCCAGTAGGACTATGGAAATGATGAATGTAAAAATGATGCCCTTGGTGGTGGGTTTGTATTTTTTAAAATAATAAACAAAGGTAATGGCCGGAATTGCCAGCAGGTTCAACAAGTGGACGCCTATGGAAAGCCCCATGAGGTAGGCAATCAGAATAAGCCAGCGGTAAGCATGGCCGTGGTCGGCAGCCTCTTCCCATTTCAAAATTGCCCAAAAAACAATGGCCGTGAAAAAGGACGACATGGCGTAAACCTCACCTTCAACGGCAGAAAACCAGAAGGAATCGGTAAAGGTGTAAGCAAGAGCGCCAACGGCACCGGCACCGAGTACGGCTATCATGTTTCCTCCGGTGAGGTTGTTTTCTCCTATAAAAAGTTTGCGTGCCATATGGGTGATGGTCCAAAAAAGGAATAGAATGGTAAACCCGCTTGCCAAAGCCGACATGGCGTTCACCATTTGCGCCACCAAATGTTGGTTTGGAGCAAAAAGAGAGAAAAACTTACCTACCAACTGAAAAAACGGTGCTCCCGGAGGGTGCCCCACCTGCAATTTGTATGCGGTTGAAATGTATTCTCCGCAGTCCCACAAACTGCCGTTAGGCTCGGTGGTCATTATGTAAACAGTTGATGCTATGGCAAAAACTATCCATCCTACAATGTTGTTGAGTCTCTTAAATTCCTTCATAATTTGCCTTTGAAAGTTCTTATTTCGTTGAATTATAAATAGTTAACACAGAAATTTCGAAAATTTCAGCCTACGAATTTATAAAAAATACACTTGGCTATTGGTTAAATTTAGTGAAAAACATTAAAAA
>CAZPGC010000057.1:0-5852 GCA_964585875.1 uncultured Prolixibacteraceae bacterium
TGGGAGCAACAAAATTGTTGGCACCTGTTTCAGCCATAGGTTTGGGATCGACGGAGCAAGTGCAGATTCGTGTCAGAAACTTCGGAACTGCAGCTCAGTCGAATATACCCGTTGGCTACACTGTTAACAACGGTGCCGTAAAATGGGATACGATTACATCTACAATTAATGCCGGCGACAGTTTGGATTATACTTTCGGACCCACTGCCGACCTTTCGATTCAAGGACAATCATATGCTATTAAAGCCTTTACGGCACTTACCAACCCCTTGGATTCCAATGCTTTGAATGATACGGTATCAGGCGGTGTTACTAATATGCTGCCCAACTATTGTACTTGTGCCTCCACATCAACGGGCTATGAAGACCTTACGGGAATAGCCATAGGTACATGGTCTTACTCAAATCCCGCCACAGGAGCAAACTATACCGATTATACCTCGGTTACTCCCACGGCGGTAATTGCACCCGGCCAATCTTATAACATTTCCGTTTCATCGGGCTTCCCTCCGGGTTACTCTTACGCTTACACCTGCCACACCAATGTCTTTATAGATTACAATCGTGACGGTGACTTTACCGACCCGGGTGAGCTTGTTTACAGTGCGCAAACAAACTCAAATAATACCGTTAGCGGCACGATGACCGTTCCCGTTACCAATGTCGTTTATGGTACAACACGTATGAGGGTTGTTCTCAGAGAATCAGGAACACAATCCAATACAGGTCCTTGCGGTACCTTCAGTTGGGGTGAGTGCGAGGATTACAACATTATGATAATGACTCCCATTGCTCAGGATGCAGGAGCGGAAATCGTATTGCAACCCAATATGCTGAATACAGCTCATGTTGTGCCTCTGGTTGTTCAAGTTCGTAACTATGGTACGCAAATGTTTGATACCGTGCCTGTTTCTTATGTTCTTAACGGCGCTGCACCTGTTACGGTTTATCATGCCGACACGGTTCAACCTCTCGATTCAACCATAGTTAACTTCGGTAATATCACCTTGCAGGACGGAGCAAACAGCATTTGTGTTTACACTGCTTTGCCCGGTGACAGTAATGCTTTCAACGACCAGATTTGTACAAATCCCTATGTTGAAACCACGGTTAACTTGAGTTATTTCGATAATTTTGAAGGCAATAACATTTGGAGAAAAGCTAATGGTCAGTGGGAGCATGGCGTGCCGCAAATGTCGTCCATCAACTCGGCTCACAGCCCTGTTAACGTTTGGGGAATAGACTTAGACTCTACTTATGCCAACAACTCCAGCGACACGCTTTACAGTCCTAAGATTGTTATTCCGACATATGCCGACAGTGCCTTGTTATCCTTCTGGAATAATTACGTGACACAGTCCGGTCAAGACGGAGGATTTATTCAATATTATATTTCCGGAGGCACCGGTTTCTGGGCAAATCTCGGTTATACGGGAGATCCCTATGGAGTAAACTGGCTTAATACCAATGTGGGAGGAACTTACATGTGGACAGGAAATAGCAACGGATGGATTGAGTCAAAATACAGGATGGTATTCACGAATTTAGCGAATCCCTTCTACAATGCTCAGGGCGATACCGTTCAGTTCAGGTTTATCTTCCATTCCAATAACAACTCCAATAACTACGACGGATGGGCAATCGACGATTTCAAAATCCAATTGCCGCCGATTCCTCAAGACGGAGGTGTGATAGCAATCACCTCACCCGATACATCTTCGCAAATAGGCTCTTCGGTTACGGTAACCGTTACAGTTAAAAACTTCGGTACTCAAAACCTCACGAGCATTCCCGTGAAATACGATATCAACGGCAGCGGTAACTGGGTGAGCGAAACCTTTACTCCTTCGTCGCCGCTGATGCCCGATTCGGTAGCTTCTTATTCATTTACCACCACCTTTACAGCACCTAATGCAGCTTATCAAATTTGTGCAAAAACAGCCGTTAGCGGCGACGTTTATACACAAAACGATGAGACCTGTAAGAGTGTAAATGTTACCATTGCACCTGTTGACGGTGGTGTTTCACAAGTGATGGTGGCTCCGGTGGTGCCCGGCAACGGCGTGGATACTACCAAGGCTTCGTGGACGGTTGTGCCTTCGATTTACATTAAAAACTACGGCAGCAACTCCTTATCGAACTTCACGGTAGAATATAGAATCGGCTCCGGCAACTGGCGTACCGAAACATATTCCGGTGCTGCGATACCTGCAGGTGACTCAGCTCTGTATCAATTTACCAACGGATTCAGCTCACCGCTAGGACCTTACACTCTGACGGCGAGAACTCAGATAACCAACGATGCCGACCCGACAAATGACGACGTAAGCAAATCGCTCTTCGGAATCATCGATGTGGGAATGGCAGACCAGGCTCACGATGCTTTCTATGTGAAACAAAATGAGCCTAACCCTGCCCGCGGTGTAGTACGTATCGACTACTACATACCCAACGGCGGTGTTGTGAAATTTGAGCTCAAAAACGCTCTCGGTCAGGATGTTATCAATACTCAAAACGATGAGATAGCAGGCTTGCATACCTTCAAGGTTGACGCCGATAAACTGCCGAGCGGAGTTTACTACTACACCATTGAATACGATGGAGTACGCAAGACCATGAAGATGGTTGTCAACAGATAACCTCTTGATTATAAAAAATAAAAAAGCCGCCGTGTTGTCACGGCGGCTTTTTTTGTTTCTTTGCCCTGTTGTTTTACGGAAGCGTAGTTAGTGTCTCATAGAAAACTCTGCAAAAACCAAAAACGGATCTTTCGGCGATATTTTCATTTTCCTCAACTCGCTGATACTAAGGCATCACCTCGTCTCGGAAAAATAAAAATCTCATCCAAAATCTCTCGTTTTATGAAGATTTGATAGTTTTCTAAGAGACACTCGTTAAAACTCATCAGCCTGATAGTCAAAATATTCGGGCTATTTTTTGATGGGCTGCGGCGGGTTTCGAAAGTGTGTAAAATAAATTTGGTAAATAAAAAATACTGTTGTACTTTTGCCGCCCGAAATTTTAGACGGTTTAGGCGGTCTAAACATTTATTAACAAATTAATTATAGATATGTATTTAACAAGCGAAGCTAAGAAAGAGATTTTTAAGAAATTCGGAAAAAGCGAGTTCGACACAGGTTCTATCGAGGGACAAATAGCCCTCTTCACGGCCCGTATTGCTCACCTGACTGAGCACATGAAAAAAAACCGTAAAGACTTTGCCACCGAGCGCTCCTTGGTGCTGTTGGTAGGTAAACGTCGCCGTTTGCTCGATTATTTGATTAAGAAGGATATCGAGCGTTACCGTAAGGTAATCAAAGAGCTTGGAATCAGAAAATAACTTATGACAAAATTTAAACTGCAAAAAAGGTGATTGGTAGCAATTGCCTTTTTTGTGTTTTTATAAACCGGAAAAATTCCGGGCTGTCACACATCGCAACAAGCTCCAATATTTATTAGTAATTTACACGTTATCAGATTTTTACACATTTAACAAGAAGACATGTCATTAAACGTAATCAAAAAGACTTTTAATTTGCCCGACGGCCGCGAGGTCAGTATCGAAACCGGCAAATTAGCCAAGCAAGCCGACGGTTCCGTGGTTGTTACCGTGGGAAAAACCATGCTTTTGGCAACAGTAGTATCGAAAAAAGAAGCCAACGAGAATGTGGATTTTATGCCGCTTTCCGTTGATTATCAGGAAAAATATGCCTCTACCGGGCGTTTCCCGGGCGGCTTTTTCAAAAGAGAGGCTCGCCCCTCCGAATATGAGATTTTAATATCACGCCTTGTTGACAGGGCCTTGCGTCCTTTGTTCCCCGATGATTATCATGCCGAGACTCAGGTCTTGGTGTCCTTGATTTCAGCGGAGAAAAATGTTGCTCCCGACGCTTATGCCGCATTGGCAGCCTCGGCAGCCCTTACGGTTTCGGACATTCCTTTTCACGGTCCCATTTCAGAAGTGCGCGTTGCCTATATCAACGGCGAATTTGTTATCAACCCTTCAATCGACGATTATGAAAGCGCCGACCTCGAGCTTATGATTGCCGCTACGGAAGAAAATATTATGATGGTGGAAGGTGAGATGAATGAGGTCTCGGAAGAGCTGATGATGGAAGCTTTCAAAGTAGCTCACGACGCCATAAAAGTGATGTGCCGCGTGCAAAAGGAAATGGCTTCGGAAGTGGAAAAAGCGAAAAACAAAAGAGAATATGAGCACGAGACGAGCAACGAAGAGCTTAAGGAAAGAATGGAAAAAGAGCTCCTCGATAAAGCTTATGCCGTTGCCAAATCAGCCATAGCCGACAAGAAAAAACGTTCGGAAGCCTTTGAGGCCGTTAAGACCGAGTTTATAGAAAGTCTTGACGAGGAATATGCTCAAGAGAATGCCTTTTTGATAAACAAATATTACCACGATATTCACAAAAAAGCCGTTCGTAAGATGATACTCCAAGACAGAATGCGTCTCGACGGCCGTAAGCTCGACGAAATTCGTCCCATTTGGACGGAAGTGGATTATTTACCCTCGGCACACGGCTCTTCTATTTTCACGAGAGGCGAGACCCAATCGCTGACAACCGTTACTTTGGGAAGCAAACTCGATGAGCAAATCATCGACGGCGCGGTTATCGAAGGTCGAAACAACCTTATTTTGCACTATAATTTTCCTCCATTCTCCGTTGGTGAAGCTCGCCCCATGCGCGGCACAAGCCGTCGCGAGATAGGCCACGGAAACCTGGCCCTCAGAGCAGTGAAGCGTATGATTCCCCAAGGCGAGGAAAACCCTTATACCATTAGAATTGTATCCGACATTCTGGAGTCAAACGGCTCCTCATCCATGGCTACCGTTTGTGCTGCTACCATGGCTCTTATGGATGCCGGCGTACAGATGAAAAAACATGTTTCGGGTATTGCCATGGGGCTTATTACCGATACCGAAACAGGTGAATATGCCGTGCTCTCCGATATTCTCGGCGACGAAGACCACCTTGGCGATATGGATTTTAAAGTAACGGGCACACGCGACGGCATCACAGCTTGCCAAATGGATATAAAGGTAGAAGGTCTTTCTTATGAAATCTTAGCCAAGGCTTTGCAGCAGGCTAAAGATGGCAGGATGTATATTCTTGATATTCTGGAAAATACAATACCTCAACCGAGAGAAGATTATAAAGATTTTGTTCCGAGGATAGAGAAAATGTCCATCGACAAAGAATACATCGGTGCCGTTATCGGGCCCGGAGGTAAGATAATTCAGGAAATACAGAAAGAAACCGAAACCACCATAATCATCGATGAAATCGACGACAGGGGTGTTATCGAGATATTCTCTTCGGATAAAGCTTCTATCGAAGCTGCCAAAAAGCGCATTCTTGCAATTGTTGCCGTGCCCGAAATAGGCGAAACATACGAGGCAACGGTTAAGAGCATCATGCCTTACGGCGCTTTTGTTGAGATAATGCCCGGCAAAGAAGGTCTGCTTCATGTCTCGGAAATCGACTGGAAACGTATCGAAAAAGTGGAAGATGTACTCAATGTCGGAGACAGCATCACGGTTAAACTTCTTGAGATTGACGACCGTTCGGGCAAAATGAAATTGTCGCATAAAGTACTTATTCCAAAGCCCGAAGGTTATCAGGAGCGTAGAGAGCGTCCTCATTCGGGAGGAAGAAGCGACTACAGAGGCGGCAATCGCAGCGGCAGGGATTTTAGGCGCAACCGCGATGGCGACGACCATAGAGGTCATCATAATCGCGACTGATTTAAGCAAACTTTTTGTGAAACATTTTTGAAATGTTAACGTATTTATGTAGCTTAAAAATAAAGTAATACATGAGACAACTAAAGATATC
>CAZPGC010000057.1:5952-8662 GCA_964585875.1 uncultured Prolixibacteraceae bacterium
TAACGTATTTATGTAGCTTAAAAATAAAGTAATACATGAGACAACTAAAGATATCGAAACAGGTAACAAATCGCGAAACCGCCAGCCTTGATAAGTATTTGCAAGAGATTGGCAGGGTTGACCTTATCACGGCTGAGGAAGAAGTAGCTCTTGCTCAAAAAATCAAGCAAGGTGATCAGACTGCTCTCGAAAAGCTCACAAAGGCTAATTTGAGATTTGTGGTTTCTGTTGCAAAACAATATCAAAATCAAGGACTTAGCCTCCCCGATCTTATCAACGAAGGCAACCTTGGTTTGATAAAAGCGGCTCAACGTTTTGATGAAACACGCGGTTTTAAGTTTATCTCCTATGCGGTTTGGTGGATACGCCAATCGATACTTCAGGCACTTGCCGAGCAGTCGCGTATCGTTAGGCTGCCTTTGAATAAAATCGGCGCCATTAACAAGATAAACAAAACCTACAATCTTCTCGAGCAGGAGTTCGAAAGGTCTCCAAATCCTGAAGAAATAGCCGACAAACTCGATATTACGGAGAAAGAGGTGAAGGAATCCATGAAAAATGCGGGACGCCATGTGTCGATGGATGCCCCTCTGATTCAGGATGAAGACACCAACATGTATGACGTAATTCGTGAAAACGACACGCCTACTCCAGAAACGGGTTTGCTCTACGAATCGTTGAGAAAAGAAATCAACAGAGCTATTTCAACGCTTACCCAACGCGAGGCCGATGTGATAAAACTTTACTATGGGCTCGACGGCGCTCATCCCATGACACTCGAAGAAATAGGGGAGAAATTCGACCTTACGCGTGAAAGGGTGCGGCAAATCAAGGAAAAAGCCATAAGGAGACTTAAACATACTTCAAGGAGCAAAATTCTAAAAACTTATTTGGGATAAAAAAAGGCGGTTTAACCGCCTTTTTTTTATTTTTACATTTTCTTTATATCAAGCAAAGAGCAATGACAAACGTTTTAATAGCACCTTCTTTACTGTCGGCTGATTTCATCAACTTACACGATGAGCTGAAGATGATAAACAGCAGTGAAGCCGATTTTTTGCACCTCGACATTATGGATGGGGTCTTTGTCCCGAACCTTACTTTTGGTTGGCCGCTCATTAAGCAGATAAAAAAACACTGCAAAAAAGCGCTTGACGTACATCTTATGATAGAAAAGCCTGAGCGCTACATAGATGAATTTGCTGCTGCCGGAGCAGATATTTTGACTGTCCATTACGAGGCTACCACTCATCTGCACCGCACGCTTACCGCAATAAAAGAGGCGGGAATGAAAGCAGGGGTGGCTCTTAATCCGCATAGCCCCGTTAGCCTGTTAAACGAGGTTGCAACAGTGGCCGACCTGATTTTGATAATGTCGGTAAATCCGGGCTTCGGCGGTCAGAGTTTTATTGAAAACTCATTGCATAAGATAAAACAGGCAAAAGAACTTGTGGAGAAAAGCGGCTCTGAAGCTCTTATTGAAGTTGACGGCGGTGTTAATCTCGACAATGCCGGGCAAATAGCAAGAGCGGGTGCCGACATTCTCGTGGCCGGCAATGCGGTTTTTAAATCTTCTAACCCCGTGGAGACTATTCATAAACTTAAGTTTTTATAAAATACACATTATGAGCGATATATTAAATCTTGAACCGAAACTGATGTGGAAATATTTTCATGAGATTACTCAGATTCCGCGTCCCTCGAAAAAAGAGGAAAAAATAAGGAAATACCTTGTTGACTTCGGTAAAAAGCACGGCCTTGAGACCATTGTTGACCAAACGGGAAATGTGCTTATCCGCAAGCCTGCAACCGCCGGTTTTGAAAATAAAAAATCGGTGGTTTTGCAAAGCCACATGGATATGGTTTGCGAAAAAAATTCGGATGTGGATTTCGATTTCGATAACGACCCTATCCAAACCCGTATTGTTGACGGCTGGGTGAAAGCCACAGGTACCACTCTCGGTGCCGACGACGGTATCGGAATAGCAGCGGCATTGGCAATACTTGCCGACGACAGCATCAAACACGGTCCATTGGAGGCTCTTTTCACCGTGGACGAAGAGACAGGGTTGACGGGAGCCTTCGGAATGAAAGGCGACTTGCTGAAAAGCAGCATCTTACTGAATCTTGACTCCGAAGACGAAGGGGAACTGTTTATCGGTTGTGCCGGCGGCAGGGATACCTTGGTTAAGTTACCTATGATAAAAAATGACACCGGCAGCGGCAAAGAAAGCTATAAAATAATGGTGTCGGGTCTGCACGGCGGGCATTCCGGCGATGATATCAATAAAGGTTTTGCCAATGCCAACAAGCTGTTAGTAAGGGTGTTATATAAACTCGATAAAGACTTCGGAATTGAGCTTTCGTACATCGACGGCGGGAATCTAAGAAACGCCATAGCAAGAGAAGCTTATGCGGTTTTTTCGAGCAGTGAAAGTGAGGATTCATTGAAAAAGGTCGTTGACAACTATCGCGACATTTTCAGAGCCGAATTTCATAAAACAGAGCCCGAGTTGAGCTTGCAACTTGACAGAACGGATAGGCCTGCTTTTTCTTTTGACGATGACACAAAGCAAAAATTGCTGCTGAGCCTCTATGCTTGTCCGCATGGTGTGCTTGCCATGTCGCAGGATATCGAAAATTTTGTTGAGACTTCTACTAACTTGGCTTCCGTAAAAACCAAGGACGACCACATTCTTATAACCACCAG
>CAZPGC010000057.1:8762-15441 GCA_964585875.1 uncultured Prolixibacteraceae bacterium
ATGTTTTGGGATTTACTGTTGGAGATTTTAAAAAGGATTCCTGAGGAATAAAAACTCCAATAAACAAAAAACCCGGCGTTTTCACGTCGGGTTTTTTTATTCCTCAAAAGAAGAATTATTTCCCTCCTTCAGGTAAGCTCGACGGGGCGGGCTTGTCTTTTATTCCTAGTTTGGCTTTTACCAAAGGCATGATGTCGTTGGCATCATCGAAATAGAGCAAAACTCCCGTTGCCGTATCGAATACATGGGTGTATCCGTTTGCTTTGGCAACGTCTTCTATGGCTTTCTTTATTTTGTCTATAATAGGCTGCTGCAATTTTTGGATAAGCTGTTGCAACTGACCTTGAGCATTCTGCTCAAAAGTTTGAATTCTGTTTGTCAGGTCTTCAATTTCTTGCTTTTTCATGCTTTTCATAAAATCAGTCATGCTGTCTTGTTTGGCAACATACTCTTGTTGAAGGCGTTGCAAGTCGGCATACATTTGTTGGCCGGTTTGTTGAATTTGAGAATATTCGCGGTTATATTCCTTCTGAATGGAATCGTACTCAGGCATCATTTGAAGGAGTGCTTGAGAATCGATTGTGGCGATTTTCGTTGTTTTTTTCTGTGCCGATACTCCGGAAACCATTCCCACCAAAAGGAATAAAGCTAATAATTTGATTGTTTTCATGTTATGTTATTTAAATTCATTAATTACTAAAAACCGAGCGGCGAAATTATAAAAAATGTTTTATAAAATTACCTCTTTTCTCCCGGACGTTGTGCGCCGGTGCTTCTGCGTTGCGGCGACGAGTTATAGCCGGATTTTTTCTGACTTTTAACTCCCGGCGAATAGCCGAGTTTTTGCAGAATCTCGTCGCTTTTGTCAAACCTCGGGTTGCCGTAAAGTATTGTGCCTGAGCCTGCTTTATCGAAGATGATGGCATAGCCCCTGTCGTTTGCCAATTCCTCTATGGCATTATAAATCTTGTCTTGGATGGGCTTTATCAACTCGGCACGTTTTTTATAAAGGTCGCCGTCGGTGCCGAATCTCTTTTTCTGAAGCTCTTTCAGCTCTTTTTCTTTTTGCACGATTTCATCTTCCCTTTTCTTTTTCAAATCGGCGGGCAACAAAACGGCATCGGTTTGGTAGGCTTTGTACATCTTGTCGATTTCTTGTGCCTTTGCGTCAATTTCTTTCTGCCATTTTTTTGCAAGTTCATTCAGTTGGTCTTGTGCCATTTGATATTCGGGTATGTTGTCGAGGATGTATTTGGTATCGACATAGGCAAATTTTTGAGCAAACATGGTTGCCGAGCTTCCCAGCAACAACAGTGCGATGATGACAATTTTTTTCATAGCGATAAATTTTAAAACGTTACACATTAGTCAATTGAGCCGTTAATTGAGAAATGGAACTGACTGCCGGCGTTACCCGGGAAACCGGGGATGGGGTCGAAACCGTAGCCCCAATCAAGGCCGAGAAGTCCGAACATCGGAAGATAAATTCTGGCGCCGAACCCTGCCGAGCGGTGTACATCGTACGGGTTGAAATTTCTGATGGAACTCCATGCGTTTCCGGCTTCGAGGAAGGTGAGCAAATACACTGTTGCCATGGGATTTTTCGACAAGGGATATCTCAACTCGAGAGTGTATTTGGTGTAAACCGTTCCTCCTATATATCCCGCCGAGTTTCTTGGTGTCAGCGAGTTGTTACCATAGCCTCTCATTCCTATCAGCTCGCGGCCGTCGAGAGAAAATCCCGATAGTCCGTCGCCGCCGAGGTAAAATCTTTCAAAGGGCGAATCGCCGATTTCAGGGTTATAGCTTCCGAGAAACCCGAATTTGGCTCTGGCGTATAAAACCAAATCCCGTGCCACTTTAGATTTTCCCAGACCTGTATAAAAGGAAAAGTTGAGTTTCCACTTGTAATATTCAAGCCAGTGGAAACGCTCTTGGTCTGTCATACTCCCGTAATCTTTGTTGTTGAAAAGAGAGTAGGGGGGAGTGAGTTGTAGGGATAAAGTGACTTCGGAGCCGGCTGTGGGATAAATGGGTTTGTTGATAGAGTTTCTGCTTAGCGAAACGGTGTATGTTACGTTGTTGGAAACACCGTTGTCGAAGGCGAAAACTCCGCGATAATTTTGCAGTGTATAATTCTGAAAACCAACGGATTGGTATAGCGAGAAATAGTCATCGGGCCAGGTAAGACGCTTGCCGAGACCAACGGAGACGCCGTTTATAATAATAGCGGAGCGTCCCGGGTCGCCTTTTATTATTCCGTTGCTTTGCACCGAGCGGTATGCCGAAACGGTGAGAGCATTAGGCTTTTTGCCGCCTAACCACGGTTCGGTAAATGATGCCGAATATGATTGGAAGTATGGCCCGTTGGATTGCATTCTCAAGCTCAGTTTTTGACCGTCGCCGGAGGGTATGGGATTCCATGCTTCTTTTTTAAAGAAATTTTTTGTGGAGAAGTTGTTGAATGAGACCCCTACCGTTCCTATAATTCTGTTCAAACCCCATCCTATCGACATCTCAATTTGGTCTGAGGAGGTCTCTTCCACCGTGTATTCGATATCCACCGTTCCGTCGAGCGGGTTTGGTTTGGGATTCACACCGAGAGTCTCGGCATTGAAATATTTCAGTTGTGCCAGCTCTCGCTGCGTCCTGATAATGTCGGCACGATTGAACAGCTGCCCGGGTTTTGTGCGTATCTCTCTGAGAATCACGTTGTCATGAGTCTTGGTGTTTCCTTTGACTGTAACGTGTTTTATCCTTGCCTGTTTGCCTTCGTATATTCTTATTTCCAAATCAATGGTATCGCCGCGCACCTGCGATTCGATAGGCGTAACAGAAGAAAACAGGTAGCCTCGGTTCATATAAAGCGACTGAACATCACCGTGTTCCAAGTCCATATAGAGTCTTTTTTCGAGCAAATCCTGGTCGTAAACATCACCTTTTTTAAGCCCCATCACCTGATTTAAAAAAGCCGCCGGATAGATTGTATTACCTACCCATTTTACATTTCCGATATAGAATTTTTTCCCTTCAAAAAGATTGATATCCACTTCAATAAGCTTGGGAGTCAGATGTTTTATGCTGTCGGAAATAATACGCGCATCTCTGAAACCTTGTGAGTTATAGTATTTTATCAATTCCGTAAGGTCTTCGTTAAAGTCTTTTTTGATATACTTGGAAGCCTTCCAGAAACGGTAAAAACGTCGCTCTTTGGTTTCTTTCAAATGAGCTTTTAGTTTGGCGTCGCTTATTTGCTCGTTGCCGTTTATTTTTATCTCATAAATTTTCACCTTGCTGCCTTTGTTGACCCTTATTAAAAAATACACTTTATTCGCAGCTGTGGTATCACGTTTTTGGCTGATGGTGGTTTTTACATTCAAAAAACCTTTGTCGATAAAATATTTATTGATTCTGTTTTTCGTTCTTATGATGACGTTTTGGTTTACGGGGTCGCCTGCCACAAGGCCTATTTTTTCTCTTAGGTCGTCGGCTTCCGAACGTTTAACGCCTCTGAATGAGAACTTTGCCAGCTTAGGTTGTTCTTTTAGGTCGATGTTCAGAAAAATTCTGTTTCCCTGAATCTTGGTGTAGCTTATGTTTATTTTTTCAAACATCTCCTGTTTCCAGAGTTTTTTTATGGCATCGGTAATTTTGTCTCCCGGAATTTTGATTCTCTCGCCCACCGACAAGCCCGAAATCATTATCAAGACTCTATTATCGAGAAACTTAACACCACTTACCGTTATTCCTCCGATGATGTATTCGCCGGGTTTGGTATAATCAATCATTTCGGAGGAAGTGTTTTGTGTAAACCCCTGATTTACCGCAAGAAATATTATAAAAAATCCTATGACTGTTTTTTTGAAAAATGTCATTTTACTCTCCTTTAAGTTGTTCACTTGTTTTTCCAAATCTACGTTCTCTCTTCTGAAAATCAATTATCGCCTCATAAAATTGCTCTTTGCGGAACTCGGGCCAGAAAACCTTCGTGAAATACAACTCGGTATAGGCAAGCTGCCAAAGTAAAAAGTTGCTTATTCGATATTCTCCGCTGGTTCTTATTAACAACTCGGGGTCGGGAATATTGCGAGTGTTCAAATATTTTTCGAAAGTATTTTCGTTTAAGTCCTTTTTGTCAAGTTTTCCGGATGCGAAGTCCAATGCCATCATGCGGGCTGCCTCGGTGAGCTCCCATCGCGAACTGTAACTCAAGGCCAAAATCAAATTCAGCCTTTTGTTGCCTGAGGTTTTCTCAATCACCTTGTTGAGAACCTCGGATGTTTTCTCGGGCAGGCTTTGAGTGTCGCCGATAACGTTAAGGCGGATGTTGTTTTTCATAAATGTGTCCAATTCTCTTTCGAGCGACATCACCAAAAGTTCCATTAAGGCGTTGACCTCCTCCTTGGGGCGGTTCCAGTTTTCTTTCGAAAAAGCATAAAGTGTAAGATATTCAATGCCCAATTCAGTGGCTGCTTCGGTGACCATCCTTACCGATTCCACACCTTCGTGATGACCGTAAACCCTTTCTTTTCCCCGGGATTTTGCCCACCTGCCGTTACCGTCCATAATGATGGCAATGTGGCGCGGTAATTTCTTTTTGTCTATTTTGTCTTTCAAACTCATTATGAGTGTAGAGGTCTTATTTTTAATATGTTAGATATTCTTTGAAATAATGATGTTTTTTATAGGCCGGACAGGTGCCTTTTTTGGGTCCTACTATTTTGAAGGTAAAAGTAAGGCCGAAAATAGAATACCAATCTTTATCTTCCGAATTGCCTCTTTGGCTGCCGCTTGCCGTTTTCAGTTTTTCGAGATAGGCTTTGTAGTCGGGCATGTTGTTTGGCTGTCCGTTGGCACCCAACGAGATGTCGAGCCCTTGCTGGTCGGCCCAGTCTTCAAACATTCTTACGCTGAGCATTGCCGCTACCGGACTTTTCTCGGCCGACAGCAATTCAACGTCGGGATAACGCGAGCTGACGTCGTCAAGATAGTCGGTGAAGGTTTTGCGCAGGCCCCATTCGAGAGCGACATTCACTCTGTGCGAGACAGCCCATTTCAAACCGAAACCAAAGGGAATAGCCCAAGATGTCAGTTTATAAGGGGTCTTATCCGGAAAGGCGGTGGTGCCTTGTCCTTCGGTGCCAAGTGGCTGTAGTTCATATAATTGTCCTTGAAATTCGGCTTTAGGATTGAAATGAAAAACCGAAAAACCGCCGTAAACAAAGGGGGTAAATCTGTGATTATCGCTTTCAGGTGAAAACTCCAGGAAATTGATTTCTATGCCCATTTCAAAGTCGAGAAGCACTGTTTGAAACGATAAATTTTTATATCGAAGGCTCGCCTTGTTGTCTTTGCTGTCGCCGTATATCATACCGAAATGCCCGGCGATACGGGCTGCTATTCTGTGGTTGAAATCATAGCGGTACATCAAACCTGCGTTGGGGCCTATTTGTCCGGCAAAGTTACTCGACACAAGGTCGCCGAGATAATAATCTCCACCCAAAAAGAAACCGAATTCATGTCGCTGTGCCTTTGCTTTGGGGGTAAAAAGCATCAGTAAGGCGATAAAAACTGTCATTAAAATATTTTTCATAGCTGTTGTATTGAAATATTTTGCGAATGGCAAATTTAGTATAAAATCGTTAATCATTATAAAATTTATTTGTCTGTAAATCAATTCCTTTTGTCGATGCCCCAATTCAGTTTTTCCCTAATGGTATTAAAAAAGTTGGAAGATGACACCTGAATGAGATTTACTCTGAAGTCGCATTTCGAAAGAACTATCTCGGAAGTGGAATGAAAAACCTCGTAGCGTGAGTCCAAACCCACAAAAAATTTGTTGTTTCTTCCACTTACTTTCAACTTAATAACCGTGCTGTCGGGCAACACTATGGGGCGCACTGTAAGGTTATGCGTGGAGATGGGGGTGATGATAAAATTTTCGGACCCGGGAGCCACGATGGGGCCCGAACAGCTCAGGCTGTAACCCGTTGAACCCGTAGGTGTTGCAACTATCAATCCGTCTGCCCAATAGGTGTTTAAAAACTGGTCGTTGACATAAACGTGAATTTTAATCATCGACAGGTTGTCCTTTTTATGCACCGAAAATTCGTTGAGGGCAAAATTCAATTCGCCGAATAAATTTTCGTTGGTCTCCAGACGCAACAAAGTCCTTTTGTCGAGGATATAGTTGTTATTCAAAACTTCGGTGATGGTGTTGTCGATTTCGTCTTTGGAAATTGACGACAGGAAGCCGAGATTGCCCAGATTGATACCGAGAATGGGGATTCCCGAGTCGCGTATCAAAGTGACGGAGCTCAGTATTGTGCCGTCGCCACCAATGCTAAACATTACATCGATATTGTTGCCAATATCGTGATAATCAGAGAAAAAAGCGGGTTCTTTTTTGAATTTCAAACGGTTTTTCATCAAGTCGTACAAAGGACGGTAAACAGCAATTTGCACCTTTTCTTTCTCTAACCTTTCGATAATTTGTTTGTAATACGAAAGATAGTTAGTATAAAATTCTATTCCGAACAGTCCGATTTTCATAGAAAATGCTTAATTAATAAGGTATTGTATAACGCATAAATGTCCAATTTGTTACAAATGGCAGCCGTGAAAACATGGCATATTTTGCCGATTGTTCGTCTCTGATTTTAGCGAAATCACTACTAGT
>CAZPGC010000058.1:0-15401 GCA_964585875.1 uncultured Prolixibacteraceae bacterium
ATTTGGCCAAAAGCAATCTCGGAGTAGATGTCGATAAGGACTTTCGTCCGCGATACATAAACGACCCCGATAAAAAGAAGGTCATCAGCGAGTTGAAAAAACTTTCCAAAACCGCCGAAACCATTTGGCTGGCAACTGATGAAGACCGCGAAGGGGAGGCTATAGCATGGCATTTGAAAGAGACTTTGGGACTCGATGATAAGAAGACTAAACGTATTGTTTTTCATGAAATTACCAAAGATGCCATTTTGAATGCCGTCAAGAATCCGCGCGACATCGACTATGATTTGGTTAATGCACAGCAAGCACGGCGCGTGCTCGACCGCCTGGTAGGTTTTGAGCTGTCACCTTTGCTGTGGCGCAAGGTGATGCCGTCACTTTCGGCAGGCAGGGTTCAATCGGTGGCACTGCGCCTTATCGTCGAGAGAGAAGAAGAAATCAAGAATTTCAAACCGGAGTCGTCTTTCAAAGTCTCGGGGACTTTCAAAACGAAAAACGGCGAAGTCTTCAAAGCCGAGGTAGCTCACAAATTTGCAACGGAAAAAGAAGCACAAGACTTTCTTGAAAAATGCACCTCCGAAATTTTTACGGTTTCGAATATCGAAAAAAAACCGGTGAAAAAAACACCGCCGCCCCCTTTTACCACATCCACCTTGCAGCAGGAAGCCTCGCGTAAACTTGGTTTTTCGGTGTCGAAAACAATGATGACGGCGCAGAAACTCTATGAGTCGGGGCAGATAACCTACATGCGTACCGATTCGGTCAACCTGTCGAGCCTTGCCATTAACACGGCGAAAAACGAGATTAGCGAACAATACGGTCCCGAATATTCAAAACCGCGTCAATACACCACCAAGTCGAAGGGTGCTCAAGAAGCCCACGAAGCCATCCGCCCCACCTATATTAATAAGGTGACGGCCACCGGCGACCAGTCACAAAAAAAATTGTATGAGCTTATTCGTAAACGCACCCTTGCCTGCCAAATGGCCGACGCCAAATTGGAAAAAACCATTATCACCATTTCCAATGCGGCCCTGCCTTACAATTTCGTTGCAAACGGCGAGGTTATTCTTTTCGACGGTTTTCTTAAACTATACACCGAGTCGTCTGATAATGAGGAAGATGTAAAAGGTTCCGGTCTTCTGCCCAAGCTCGGCAAAAATGATGAGGTCTTTCGTCAAAATGTGGAAGCCCTTGAGCGCTATTCCAAAAATCCGCCCCGATACACAGAGGCTAGTTTGGTGAAAAAAATGGAAGAGCTCGGCATTGGCCGTCCTTCGACTTATGCTCCCACTATCAGCACCATTATCAAGCGAAAATACGTGGTTAAAGAAGACCGTCCGGGTCAAAGCCGCAACATTAAAAAATTGGTTTTAAAGACAGATAAGATTGAAGTTCTTTCGGTTAAAGAAAACTACGGTTACGAAAAGAACAAGCTCTTTCCTACCGATGTGGGAATCTTGGTTAACAGCTTCTTAATGAAGTTCTTCCCGGATATTCTCGACTATAAATTCACGGCTCAGGTTGAAAAAGAATTTGACCTTATTTCGGCAGGAAAAACCGTGTGGAATGCCATGATTAAGGATTTTTACAAAGATTTCCATAAAAAAGTGGAAGACACCGGTGACATTAAGGAAAAATTCACGGGCGAGCGCCTTCTCGGCAAAGACCCCAAAAGCGGCAAAAACGTGTATGTCAAAGTGGGCAAATACGGGCCCATTATCCAGATTGGAGAGGCTACCGACGAGACCAAACCGCGTTTTGCAGGACTGAAAGCAGGCCAATCAATGGACAGCATAACGCTGGAAGAAGCCCTCAAACTTTTCGATTATCCCCGTTATATCGGCAGTTATATGGATGAGGAAATCAATGTAGCCATTGGCCGTTTCGGGCCGTATATCCGTAAGGGAAAGAAATTTTATTCCATTCCTAAAACCGACGACCCCGCAACAATAAGCCTCGACAGGGCTATCGAAATAATTAAACAAAAAGAGGAGGCCGATAAAAACCGTGTCATCAAAAAATTCGATGAGGAGCCTGATATGCAGGTGCTTAACGGGAGATACGGCCCCTATATCTCTTACAAGAAGAAAAATTATCGTATTCCGAAAGGCAGCGACCCCGCGGCGCTTTCCCTTGAGGATTGTAAAGAAATAATTGAAAAATCGGCAACCAAAAAAGGAAATTCACGTAAGAGGAAATCATAAATTCTGAAATATCCTTTTATTTATGGAATCCGAAATTTATTTGCAACCTGTAGTCATACCCGAATATAACGCCGACGGAAACTATGAGAAAAGACGGCTCGGTGATTATATTTCCACCTACACTCAAGAGGGGCAATTCCCCGAAATAGACGGCGCTCGTCTTGCGATTTTGGGTATCGAGGAAGCAAGAAATTCCGTGAATAATTTCGGCAGCAAAGATGCCCCCGATGTGGTGAGAAAATATCTTTACTCGCTCTTCAGTTTCGGCGACAAATTGCACATTATCGATGTGGGAAACATCAAAGCCGGACACTCCATCGACGACACTTACCACGCCGCCCGCAGCGTCATTGCCGAATTGCTTGAGAATAACATTGTTACAATAATAATCGGAGGCAGTCAAGACCTTACTTACGCCAATTATCTCGCTTACGAACAGCAGGGAAAAATAATAAACTTGACTACCGTTGATTCTTCTTTCGATTTGGGAAATGCCGAGGAAAATTTCAACTCAAAATCGCATATCTCCAAAATAATTCTTCATCAACCCAACTATCTTTTCAATTTGACAAACATCGGTTATCAATCTTATTTTACCGATTTCGAAGCCGTAAAATTGATGAAGAAATTACTCTTCGACGTCTATCGCCTTGGCGTGGTAAGGGCCAATATGGAGGAAGCCGAGCCTTTGGTAAGAAATGCCGACATTATAAGTTTCGACATGGGAGCAATACGTCAATCGGATGCTCCCGGCAATGCAAATGCCTCACCTAACGGATTTTACGGTGAAGAGGCCTGCCAAATTTGTCGCTATGCGGGGCTGAGCGATAAAGTATCTTCCATAGGTTTTTATGAGGTGAATCCCGGTTTCGACAAGAATGAAACCACGGCTCATTTGGCCGCACAAATGATTTGGTATTTTATCGAAGGTTTTTACAATAGAAAGGGTGATTTTCCGCACAAAGACAAAAAAGATTATTTGAAATACATTGTTACTCTCGACAATCACATCGACGAAATCGTGTTTTATAAAAGTAAGAAAAGCGGCAGATGGTGGATGGAAGTGCCTTTGTTGAACGAAGATACGGAGAAATACCGGCGTCATTTTATGGTACCGTGCTCGTACAAAGATTATGAAACGGCTTCACAAAAAGAAGTTCCCGACCGTTGGTGGCAGGTCTATCAGAAATTGATGTAAAAAAACAACCTTTTTCAACAAATCCTTGTCAGGTATTTCACTTTCACGAAGAATGGAAGGGAAATATGCGTACTTTTTTCACATATTGTTGAAATTTTGTTACATAAAATAATGTTTATGTATTGCCATTAAAGATTTTTTTTTACTTTAGCACCTTGTTTTAAACAAGAGCACAGCAAAACCGAATTTATGATTAGAAAATTACTATTTACGGGTCTGGTAATGATGAGTTTGACGGGCTTTGCCCAACAAACTCCACAGTTTACAAACTTTATGTTTTCAAATCTTACCTTTAATCCGGGGTTTGCAGGAATCAACAGAAGAATTTGTGCTACAGCACTTTACAGGCAACAGTGGATGGGATTTCAGTCAACTTACGGAGGAGATAAAGGTGCTCCCGAGACATTTTATTTGACGATGCAAAGCAACGTCGATTTGTTGCGCGGAGGAATAGGCGTTACAATTCTGAAAGATAAAATCGGTTTTGAAGATGATATTGCCCTCAATTTGGCGTACTCATTTCACCTTAATTTGGGGCCCGGTAAACTCGGTATCGGTTTGGAAGCCGGCTTTATTAACAAAAAAATCGACTTTTCGAAATTTAAACCCAGAGATCCGGGCGATCCCTTGCTAAACAGCTCAAATACCGAATCGGCAATGTCGTTTAATATGGCTTTCGGTGCTTATTACAAGATTGATAATGTGATGTATGCGGGTATCTCTTCGCGGCGTTTGACACAGTCGGTAGCCGAGTTTAGTTCGACAATAGGTTCGCCGCAGTATAAAAGACATTATTATCTGTCGGGGGGCTATTATTGGCAATTACCCATGGCGCCGAGCATTGTGATTAATCCGAATGTCTTGATAAAAACCGACTTTGTATCGGCACAATACGATCTTAACGTCTTGGGATGGTACAATAATATGATATATGCCGGCGTTACCTACAGAGCTATTGACGCGGTTGCAATATTGGCGGGCTTGAGTGTGCCTCAAGTCGTTGGGTTTAACACCGGTATTTCATACGACATCACAACCTCGTCAATCGGAGGTAAAGGATCCGACGGGAAGAGAAGGAGCTTCGGCTCGGTAGAAATTTATTTGAATTATTGTTTTGAAATAGTTATAAAAGTCAAACCGGAACGTCATAAGACGGTGTTGTTTTTATAATGAAACAAATTAAACCGGCTTGCGTAAAAGCCGGAATTGATAACTAAGTTTAAAGTTATGTTGAGAAAATCAAGAAAGAAACTGTTCGGAATTTTGCTCCTCGTCGCTATGGCGGCGGGCTTTGGCGCTTGTAGTTCCGATCATGGCGAATTAATTGGTGTTCAAGACCGTGAAGACTGGTATCAGGAAGACCCTTATGGAATGTTGTTCATACCTATGGGTTCTTTCAGAATGGGCGAAAGCGACCAAGATGTCCCCTACGGACAAACCAATGCCACTCGTACTGTTTCCGTTCAAGCTTTTTATATGGACGAAACGGAAATCACCAACAACGAATATCGTCAATTTGTTAATTGGGTACGTGACTCCATCGCACACACACTTTTGGGTCAAGCTGACAACCCCGAAGAACTTGGTGAACATTTCCGTACCGACCGCGACGGTAACGTTATCGAATACGGCGACCAAATGCCTTACAGCCTTATCAACTGGAAGGCTAAAATCCGTTGGGACGAGGAAGAAACCAAACTTATTCTCGAAGACCCCAACTACGGTATTTTCCTGCCTGAGCATGAGCGTTATTACCATGTAAAACAGATTGATACAAGAAAACTCAATTTCGAGTATTACTGGATTAATTTCCGCGATGCCGCAAAAAGAAGCAATAGGCCTCAGGGACAAATCGACCGCTCTTATTTCATAGAAAAGCGCATCGACAATATTTTCCCCGATACCTTGGCTTGGGTTCACGATTTTTCTTATTCGTTTAACGAACCTATGACACAAAATTATTTCTGGCATCCGGCTTACGACAATTATCCGGTTGTGGGTGTCAGTTGGCTGCAAGCCAGGGCTTTTTCCATTTGGAGGACAGGTATAAAAAGAAGCTATCAGCAGGCTAATATGGCTACTTTCTGGAACGATTTCCGTTTGCCCAACGAGGCGGAATGGGAATGGGCAGCCCGAGGCGGTCTTGACCTTAACCCCTATCCATGGGGAGGTCCTTATACCAGAAATTCCAATGGATGCTTTTTGGCCAACTTCAAACCCTTGCGCGGTAATTACTTAGACGACGGTGGTTTCCATACGCTTATCGTAGCGCATTTTGCGCCAAACGATTACGGCCTTTATGACATGGCAGGTAACGTGGCCGAATGGTGTGCCGATTCGTATGATCCTTCGGCTTACCGTTTCGCTCACGACTTGAATATGCAATTCTCTCGTGATGCAAATGACGACCTTAGCGTTGCAAACAAAAGAAGAGTTATCAGAGGCGGCTCGTGGAAAGATATCGGATATTATATCCGCTTGAGTTCGAGGTCTTATGAATATCAGGATACTGCGAAATGTTATATAGGGTTTAGAAACGTTCAAACTTATCTCGGAAGAGCTAAGGGCGACGGTCCCAATTCCTCGGCAGTTTACAGGTAAGATGAAAGATTTAATATTGTTGAACAATTTTAATATGAAACCTATGGTTTTTACTATGGGCGTAAAAATCAGGAAAAATAAATTTAGTTATTAACCACAAAACATTAAATTATCATGGGTATTAGTAGTTTAGTAAGAAGTAAAGGATTTAAAAATTTTATGGCCAAGCTCTATGGATGGGGAGCTTCCGTTGTGCTTATCGGTGCACTTTTTAAAATCAACCACTATCCGGGTGCTCAAATAATGCTTATCGTGGGTCTTTCCACCGAGGCATTGATATTTTTCTTCTCGGCATTTGAGCCGCCGCATGTAGAGCCCGATTGGAGTTTGGTTTATCCCGAATTGGCCGGTATGTATGAAGGCTACAGCGACGAAAGCCTAAAACAATTCGGCTTGGATGAAGAAGAGCCTAAATCTGTCACCGAAGAGCTCGATAAGATGCTGGAAGAGGCCAAGATAGGGCCGGAACTTATCGAGAGTTTGGGCGAGGGTCTTAAAGCTCTCAGCGAAAATGCCAATAAAATGGGTGATATTTCCGAAGCAACTGTTGCTACCAAAGAATACACCGAGAATGTTAGGACGGCAGCCGATAACATAGGACATCTTGCCGAAGAATATACTAAGACTTCCGAAGTATTGAACGAGTCAACAGAGAAGATTGCAAAATCGGCCGAGTCCATCGATTTCACTCAAATTGACGGACAAGCCTTTAATAATGAATTGAATAAGATTTCTCAAAACCTTGCAGCTCTTAACTCTGTTTACGAATTGCAATTGCAGTCTTCATCGGCACATACCGAAACCATCAATAAACTCGGTGAGTCAATGAATACATTCCTTGAAAATCTTTCACAATCTATTGAAAATACAGCCAAATACAAAGAACAAGCCGACGAATTGGCCAAGAATGTTGCCGCTCTTAATCAGGTTTACGGCAATATGCTTAATGCCATGACTGTTCAGCGTTAGTTCTTTGTTTATTAATTTATAATTTATTAATCTTAAAATGATTATCAATGGCTGGATATAAAGAAACACCGAGGCAAAAGATGATTGGTATGATGTACCTGTTCTACACAGCATTGCTGGCGTTGAACGTGTCTGCCGAGATTCTGAATGCTTTCGTCATCGTGAATGAATCGATGGAAAAAACCGTGAAAAATTTCGGTTCGAAAAACGCAATAATCTACCAAACATTTGAAACCCAGTATAATATGAACCCCCAAAAGGTTCAAAAATATTGGGATGCAGCTCAAAAAACCAAAAAGGCCACCGAAAAACTTATTGACCAACTTGAAAAAGTTAAAGATGAGGTCGTGGGTTGGACCGAATTTGGTGACAAAAATGCAAAAAATGTTACTTATGAATATAAGGACAACCATGGCAATACAAAAACAAAGACCGTGGCAAGACCCAGTGAAGTGCCTTTGGAGTGGATAAAAAACAAAAGTAATTTTGACTCGCCCATGTACATTCTTCTCGGCATAAAAGAAGACGGTACGGGCGGAGAAGCTACCAAACTTAAAAAGAGTTTTAAGGAATTTAAAGCCGAGGTCACTTCTATTCTAAAAGGCGTTAAAAGTGATACGCTTGGTATGAATATGGGTCTTAATACCCCCGACAGATACAATCACCACGCCGGTATTAAACAAAATTGGGAGATGAATACCTTCCATCATACCGTGCTTGCTGCCGATATGGTACTCCTTAATAAATATATAACCGATGTCAGAAACATTGAGTATGAAGTATTGAAAAGGTTGTATAGCCAAATTAGTGCCGAGGATTTCAAATTCGACGTCATTACTGCAAAAGTTATCCCGCATGCCAACATTGTGCTTTCAGGCGAAGAATATAAAGCCGATATTTTTGTGGCTGCATACTCAACTACCGATACTCCAACGGTTTACGTTAAGCCCGGTATAGACTCGGTTGGTGACCTGAATCTAGAGAAAGTTGACGGTGTTGTTAAAATCGATACCGCACGTGACGGTGTTGTGCAATATGCCGTGAAAACCGGCGCGACGGGTGAATATACTTATGCCGGTGTAATTAAGGTCAAAGACCCTTCCGGTAAGTTTAAGTATTATAAATTTAATTCGTCTTATTCCGTTATCAAGCCTTCGGCAACAGTATCGGCCGATAAGATGAACGTTGTGTACCGCGGTTTGGATAACCCGCTTTCGGCTTCGGCTCCCGGCTTCACTAACGATAAAGTAAGTTTGTCGGCTTCGGGTGGCGGCAGCCTCATCAGAAAAACGCCAGGTCATTATATTTTCCGTCCTTCCAAAGGTGGCAGGGCTAAAGAAGTTACTTTCTTTGTTTCGGTAAAAACTAAATCGGGCGCGACACAGCGTTTGGGCAGTTTTAAATACAGGATTAAAAACCTTCCTGCTCCGGCAATTCGTATAGCGGGAAAAAGCGAAGGGAAAATTGCCAAATCGGCTCTTTTGATTAATCCGCGACTTGCTGCCCAATTGGATAATTTCCTCTTTGAAGGTGTGAAATACAGGGTGTTGAACTTTGAAATTTACGTTACTCACCCCACAAGAGGTAAACTTATAAATGCAAGAGTTAAGGGGTCGGCTTTCCCGGGCAAGGTTATTGCCAAAATAAGAAAAGCTCCCAAAAAGACTCTTATTATCATAAGAAATGTGTGGGTTGACGGCCCCGACGGCAAAAAGCAAGCCACGGGTATCACCCTTGAACTAAAATAATATTGTCATGAAAAAGTTAACAGGATTAATCGTAGCATTCGTTTTCTTAGGCTTTTATGCTCAGGCTCAGATACTTGACCCTGTATTAGGTCCTCGTGCATGGAAAAAAGAAAATGTAAAACAACGTGAAGCCATTACTCTGACCCATGTGCGGGAGGCTGATGTTATGTGGTCAACTCGTATTTGGAGAGAACTGGATTTGAGGCAAAAAATCAATCTGCCTCTATATTTTCCGCTTGATTCGGCAGTGCACGGAAAAAGGTCTTTTATTCAGATTCTTTTCGATGAGTTTTTGATTAATCCGGCTAACTTCGGACCCAACGGATTTAAACTTTATAAAAGTTCCGAATTTGAAGAGCCTTATACATATGAGGAAATACTGAGAATTGTAAACCGCCGCGACAGCGTTCAAAAAGTTGACGAAGATTGTAATCTTATCGACACTGTTGCCGAGAAACTTTTCAGCGATATCAAACCGGAGCTCGTTAAAGTTCGTTTGATGGAAGATTGGTTCTTCGACAAACAACGCTCCGTTATGGATGTGAGAATTCTCGGTCTTGGCTTGGTATTTCCCGATTACTCCCCCGATAATCAAAACGACCCCAATTGCGATGTTTCCGTATTCAGCGGATACTCGCCGGTGGAGGGCTCATATTCCGAAATTTGGTTCTTCTTTCCTTACATCCGTCCTACACTTGCCGTTTTGGAATGCTATAAAAGACATAACGATGCGGCACGTTTGAGTTATGACGATATTTTTATGCAAAGAATATTTTCCAGCTATATTTATAAGCAGGAGAATGTTTACGACAGAAAAATTCATGATTACACCGCCGGTCTTGATGCTTTGTTGGAAGCCGATAAAATTAAAAACAAAATTTTTGATTTTGAGCAAGACCTGTGGCAATATTAATTTAGCATAACTTTATAAACAAAAAAAACTCTCTCGTTTCGGGAGAGTTTTTTTATTTTTATACCTTATTATATAAGGAGTGTTGATGACTGAGGAAAATATACTTCATACGGATATTAAATTTTTAAAAGGTGTTGGTCCGAGGCGCGCCGAGTTGCTTGCAAAAGAGTTGAATATCAAGACTTTTGAAGACCTTTTAAACTATTTCCCTTTTCGTTATCTCGATAGAAGTAAGTTTCATAAAATACGTGATATCAATTCCGATGCTTTTTATTATCAGTTGAAGGGTAGAATTACCAATGTCGAAATACATGGTCAGGGACGCTCATCGCGTATGACAGCCTTTTTGACAGACGACACCGGCAGGGTTAAACTCGTTTGGTTTCAGGGAATAAAATGGGTTAAAGAAAAACTTGAGTCGGGGCGGGAGTTTGTGGTTTACGGCAAACCCGTTCTCTTTGCCGGTTCATTTAACTTTACTCACCCCGAATTGGATATCCTCGATAAAGGTAAAAGCCCCGATGCCAAGTTATATCCTGTTTATCACACGGGGGAGAAGTTGAGCGCTGTCGGCCTTAATTCAAAGGGTATAGCCAAACTTACAGCGACTTTAATACCACGTGTAATTGATGAAGTCAAAGAAAATCTTTCGCCGGTAATTCTCTCGAAATTTCATTTTATCGAACGAAAAAAGGCTTTCGAGAATATCCATTTTCCTCCTACAGTCGAACTTTTGGAGAAGGCGAAATTGCGTTTGAAGTTTGAGGAATTGTTTTTCATCCAGCTTTCGGTAGTGAAAATAAAGCTGGAAAGGCACTTTAAGTCTCGCGGTCATGTTTTCGAAAAAGTGGGAAAATACTTCAATGAATTTTATACGAAACATTTGCCTTTTGAACTGACGAATGCGCAAAAAAGAGTCATTAAAGAAATAAGAGCCGACATGGGAAAACCCGTGCAGATGAACAGGCTTTTGCAAGGTGATGTGGGCAGCGGAAAGACTCTTGTGGCATTGTTGTCGATGCTTATTGCGGCCGACAACGGCTATCAATCGGCAATAATGGCACCCACCGAAATACTTGCCACACAGCACTATAACACCATTACCTCTTTTCTTAAAGAAATGGATGTGAAAGTGGCTTTGCTTACCGGCTCCACTCCCGCTTCGCAGAGAAAACATATCCATGAAGCACTTGAAGACGGCAGCCTTAGCATTATCATCGGCACCCATGCTTTGATTGAAGACAAGGTGAAATTCAGAAATCTGGGTTTTGTCGTCATTGACGAGCAACATCGTTTTGGGGTTGCACAAAGGGCGAAACTATGGGCGAAAAATACAATTCCTCCCGATGTTTTGGTTATGACGGCTACACCAATACCGCGAACTATGGCCATGACACTTTACGGTGACCTCGATTATTCTGTTATTGACGAAATGCCCAAAGGCAGAAAACCTGTTCTGACTTATCATTTCAACGAATCGAAAAGATTGCAAGTGTTTGCTTTTATGAAGAAACTTATAGCGCAAGGCAGGCAGGTTTACGTTGTTTATCCATTGATTGATGAGTCAGAGACCCTTGATTTAAAGAATCTTATGGAAGGATACGAGGCGATAAGCCGCGAGTTTCCTTTGCCGCAATACCGTCTCAGTGTGGTGCACGGCAGAATGGATGCGAAGAGCAAGGAGCTGGAAATGAAGAGGTTTGCCGAGGGTAGGACTCACATTCTTGTATCAACGACGGTTATCGAAGTTGGAGTCGATGTGCCGAACGCCACTTTGATGGTAATAGAAAATGCCAACAGGTTCGGCCTTTCTCAACTGCATCAGTTGCGGGGCAGGGTAGGGCGTGGCGCCGAACAGTCATATTGCATTTTGATGAGCGAAGGCAAACTCTCCGAGGAGGCTAAAGTGCGACTATCCACAATGGTGGAAACGAATGACGGCTTTAAAATAGCCGACATAGACCTTAAATTGCGCGGCCCCGGCGATTTACAAGGCACCAAGCAAAGCGGAATCTTAGATCTGAAAATTGCGGATATTGTAAAAGATGAAAAAATTATTAAGGTTGCGCGCCGGACAGCCGAAGAACTTTTGGACAATGACCCTGCCCTGTCGAAAAATGAAAACTTGCCCATAAAAAAATATCTTCTTTCCTTGAAAAAGAATAGTTTCGATTGGAGTAAGATTAGCTAATTTCCCTACCTTTGAAATATGAAAATAAAGCTGTTTTTATTTCTTTTAGTCTTAGTAACAATCTGGCAATCATGCGGAAACCAATATTCGCCGCCCGAAGGTAAAACGGTTTTTCGTTATAACGAGTCAGCCGGCATCACCAGTTTAGACCCTGCATTTGCCCGCGACCAAGCAAATATTTGGGCTTGCGCCCAACTTTACAATGGCCTAGTGCAACTTGACGACGAGCTGAAAGTAGTGCCGTCAATAGCTGCCTCGTGGGATATTAGCGACGGCGGAACAAAGTATGTTTTCCATTTGCGTGATGATGTTTTTTTTCATGATTGGCAGGGATTTCCCAACGGTAAAGGTCGAAAAGTAACTGCTGAAGATTTTGTTTACAGCTTGAAACGTGTTTTAAATCCAAAGACCTTGTCTCCGGGAGCCGTTTGGCTTTCCAACATTATCGATAAAAAACGAGGCAATTATCAAATCTCCGCCCTCGACGATACCACATTGGCGATTCGCCTGAAGGCTCCTTTTGCCCCTTTTCTCGAACGACTTTCCATGCCTTATTTTTCGGTTGTGCCGCGCGAGGCCGTTGAAAAATACGGAGCCGATTTTGGTAGAAATCCCGTGGGTACGGGTCCTTTCAGGTTCAAGATGCTTAAAGAAGGAATAAAACTGGTTTTGCTTAAAAACGAACATTATTTTGAATTTGAAAACGGAAAACGACTGCCTTATCTCGATGCGTTGGCTGTCAGCTTTATAATAGACAAACAGTCTGTGTTTCTGGAGTTTATAAAAGGGAATCTGGATTTTCTTTCAGGCATTGACCCGAGTTATAAAGACGAATTGCTTCAACCCGACGGTAGCCTTAACCCGAAATACAAAGACCGGCTCGTGATGCTCACCAAGCCTTATTTAAATACCGAATATCTCGGTTTTATGATGGATACCTCCTTTATAAAAAAGAACTCGCCTTTACGATTAAAGAAAATCCGTCAGGCCATAAACTACGGTTTCGACCGCCGCAAGATGATGCGCTACCTTAGGAATAATATCGGCGTGCCGGGCGAAAACGGCTTCGTGGCTTTGGGAATGCCCGGTTTCGATAAAAATACTACCAAGGGTTATTCTTACAAACCCGAACTTGCAGCTAATTTGCTTGCCCAAGCCGGTTATCCTTACGGAAAGGGTTTACCCGCCATTTCTCTCGCCACCACTTCAGCCTACGTCGATATAGGAAAATATATGCAGCAACAGCTTGCTAAACTGGGCGTTAACTTGCAAATAGATATTCACCAGCCGGCAGCCTTGCGTCAAATGGTGGCAAATTCGCGACTTCCTTTCTTTCGCGGCTCATGGATAGCCGATTATGCCGATGCCGAAAACTATCTTGCTCTTTTTTACAGTAAAAATTTCTGCCCCGGCGGTTCCAATTATACACACTACAGCAACCCCGTTTACGATAGCCTCTACGAAAAAGCCCGTGTTACCGTCAACGATAGCCTGCGTTTGGAGTTGTACCGGAAAATGGACAGCATAGTAACCGCCGACGCCCCTTTTGTTGTACTATATTATGATGAGGTGCTGCGTTTTACACACAAAAACATTCATAACCTCGGCATTAATTCTATGAATATTCTAAATCTTAAAAAGGTCAGAAAGGATATTGAATAATATTGTAAGCTACATTCAATTTATCATATCATCCATCCATCCAATCATCCATCCAATCATTCATCCAATCATTCATCCAATCATTCATCCAATCATTCATCCAATCATTCATCCTAAAAATAATTTCCTCTCGCAAATAAAAAATTATCATATCTTTGCCGCTCAAAATTTTTTATAAACCTTTTTAAAAGAAAGAGAGAGTATTAATTATGATTATTGTACCTGTAAAAGAGGGCGAAAACATCGACAGAGCACTGAAGAAGTTCAAACGTAAGTTTGACAAAACCGGTACTTTGAAGGAGTTGCGTCGCCGCAAGCAGTACACTAAGCCTTCGGTGGTTCGCCGCGAGCAAAAACTCAAGGCGATTTATGTTCAGCATTTGCGCGAACAAGAGCAAGGCTTGTAATCGAAAATTTTTTACAAATTTTGTAGGCTTTCTTTAAAAATTGATTATATTTATGTCGATTTTTAAGAAAGCTTTTTTTATGGGTGAGATTTCTGATTTTATCAATCATATAAAATACGAGAATAGATATTCCAATCACACATTAACCGCTTATAATAAGGATATTACGGCCTTCCGTGATTTTCTTGACGAGGAATTTCCCGAAGCCGAAATAGACAAAACCGAGCCCTATATGATAAGGTCGTGGATGGTGAAATTGAGTGAATCGGGTATGAAAGCCGTTTCCATAAACAGGAAAATCACTTCCCTGCGCTCTTTTTTTAGGTTTTTGGAGAAAAAAAATGCTATAAAATCGAATCCGGCCTCTTTGATAAATCCCATGCGAAAATCGAAAACGCTCCCTGTTTACGTTGAAGAGGAAAAAATGGACTTCTTATTTGACGAGGTGGATTTTGGCAGCGAATATAAAGGCTTGTTAGATAGAGTGTTGATAGAGTTGCTCTATTCCACCGGAATGCGCTTATCGGAGCTTACGGGTTTGAAAAACCGCGATGTGGATTTTTACAACCGATCCATAAAAGTTTTGGGAAAAAGAAACAAAGAAAGAGTGATACCCCTGACAGACAATATGATAAATCAGCTGAAAAAATACATGGCGGCACGCGACAGGGAATTCGGAGCGGCACGCGACGACAATTATATTTTTTTAACACCCACGGGAAGGAAAATTTACAATAAATTTGTGTATCGAAGGATAAATAACTATCTTGGTATGGTTACAACCTTGACGAAGAAAAGTCCGCATGTGATACGCCACAGTTTTGCGACACACATGCTCAACAAAGGAGCCGATTTGAATGCCATCAAGGAAATTCTGGGGCATTCGTCTTTGGCTGCAACTCAAATATATACTCATAACAGTATTGAGAAACTAAAATCAGTTTATAAACAAGCCCATCCAAAGGCGTAAAATTAAGGAGGAAAAATTATGAACATTACAATCAATTCGGTAAAATTCAAAACCGACAGAAAACTCGAGGATTTCATCGAAAGCAAGGTCGGCAAATTGAATAACCTCTACGAGGGAATTCACAGCAGCGAGATAATATTACGGCTTGATAAAGACGAGCAAAAAGAAAACAAAATTACAGAGATAAAACTGAACATAAAAGGAGGCGAATTGTTCGCAAAAAAACGCAGCAAGTCCTTTGAAGAGGGCACCGATTTGGCTGTCGATGCTTTGAAAAAACAGCTTATAAAACACAAAGACAAGCTTAGGAGCAGATAATAAATTATTGAAATACAGTAAGATAAACAAAGCTAAAAAAAATTTACCATTTTTTTTAAATAATGTTTGGAACTTAGCTTTTGTTTACTACATTTGCAGACCCTTTTGCGAGGGTCTTTTTTTGTTATTTGAAATGATGATAAAACCCTGAAAATGCCGATGTAGCTCAGTTGGCCAGAGCAGCTGATTTGTAATCAGCCGGTCGGCGGTTCGAATC
>CAZPGC010000059.1:0-7252 GCA_964585875.1 uncultured Prolixibacteraceae bacterium
TGCGCTTGCGATAATTGTCAAATTCCGAATACAGACGCAAGTATTTGTCGTTGAGTTCTTCCACTGACGCTTCCAACTCCTCAATTTTGGCCTTCAGTTCCTCTTCTTTCTTGCGCGATGAAGTTTTTTTTCTTTTACCGCGTTTTTGCGAGTTGCCTTTTTCTACACCGTTGTTTTCAGAATTAATGTCAGTGTTTTGCGTATTTTCTTCCTCGCTTACTATATTTTTTTCGTTTTCACTCATAATTTTCTCAGTTTAATTTTTGTAAAACATTAAAAACAAAATCGTTATGGCAATAGAAATTAAGTATCGCCAAAAACGACAGCCTGTCCTATCAATTCTTCTGCCAGTATTCAAATCGGGACAAATTGACAGAATTCAATTTTTTAACAACCGGAATACTTCTATGGTCTGTTTGGCTTCTTTCACATCGTGAACGCGAAGTATGTCGGCGCCTTTTTGCAAAGCAAACATATTAAGCGCTGTCGTGCCTGCAAGTGCTTCGTCGGGTGTGATTCCCAATGCTTTGTAAATCATCGATTTACGACTGATGCCCACAAGCAGGGCTTTTTCGAGAAAAGTGAAATGTTCAAGGGCATTCATCAGCTCATAGTTGTGCTCAAGGGTTTTTCCGAAGCCGAATCCCGGGTCGATTATGATATCGGAAAGCCCCATAAGATGCAGTTGCCGTATTTTCTCCGACAGGAAAAAAAGCACATCCTGAACCACGTCGTCGTAAGAAGGGTTTTTCTGCATGTTTTCCGGTCGGCCGCCGGTGTGCATCAGCACATAGGGCACATTGAGGGATGCAATGGTCTCAAACATCTTGTCGTCGAAGGTGCCGCCCGAAATGTCGTTTATTATGTCGGCACCTTCATCCGTAACCACACGTGCCACCTCCGAATGCCAGGTGTCAACGCTGAGCAGGGCTTGCGGAAACTCTTTGCGTATGGCTTTTATGGCGGGTATCAAACGCTCAAGCTCCTGTTCACTGCCTATTTCTTTTGCTCCGGGCCGCGACGATTGCGCCCCGATGTCAATAAAATCCGCTCCCTCGTCAAGCATTATTTCCACACGTTTCAGGATGTCTTTTATTTTAACATATCGTCCTCCGTCGTAAAATGAATCGTCGGTTACGTTGAGGATTCCCATTATTTTCGGAGAATCAAGAAAAAATAATTCACCCCGTATATTAAAACTTTTCGACTTGTTAAAAATTTGATTATTCATAATTTACATAAAATAAGCACTATCATCTTTCTTGTTAAAAGATTTACAAATGCAAAAATCAACAAATATTTTTTATAAACCACCAAAGGTTTTTTTATTCGCCTTCGTCTATATTTTGCTAACGAGAAATCAAAGTTCTTTCATGAGTTTTTGTCCGGTTTTTTCAATTTGTAGATTAGGTGTTTAATTTTTTTTTGTTTTATTAAAATTGGCTCAACAAAACTTAGTGATTTTTTCTTATTGTGTGTGTATATTGAACAAATTACAAATTTAATTTTTCTTGATTTTTCGTTGTCAGCACAAGCCTGAAATCGCCCATGTTTCAGGCTTTTTTTATGTCTTTTTTTCGAAAAAACCAAAAAACAAAAGGGCTTGCCATAAAACATTCTTTTAACTTTGCGGGGAATTTAAAAGGATAACATACATGAGAAAAACACTCTTTATTTTTCTTGTTTTTGCCTTGGCGGTTACGGCTTGCACGCGTTCCGATGTGAGTTTTTACAAAAACGGAAACAAAAAACATGAGCTCCATTACAAGGGCGATAAGCTAGAGGGCGAACAGCGGTGGTATTGGGATAACGGCAAATTGCAAGCGCTTTTTAATTACAAAAACGGACTGCCGGAAGGGAAAGCCGTGGAATATTATAAAAATGGAAATGTGAAAACGGTGAGCGATTTTAAAGCAGGAATTCTCGACGGACAGGTGCTTAACTATGACGAACAAGGTAACAAAACTTCGCTTGAAACCTATAAAAACGGCGTTAAACAAGGGCCTTACAAAGTGTGGCATTTGAACGGCAAACTGAAGTTGGAGGGCTATTTTTATGAGGATGAGTTTGACAGCCTTTGGCGTTACTACGATGCCATGGGAGTTGTGGTGGGGGAAGGAAAGTTTAAGCGCGGTACGGGTAGCTTGACGGCTTGGTTTCCCAACGGAAAAATAATGCGAAAAACACTTTACAAAAACTCCTTGAAAGACGGTGTTGAGGAAATTTACAACAAGCAGGGGGAGTTGATTTCCAGGGTGTTATACAAGCAAGGAAAAGAAATTGAGCGGTAATGCCAAAAGTGTAATTTTAGAATCATACCGTTATTTGCAAAAAGAGTGGAATATATGTTGAACAATTGTATATTTTTGTAGGTGACTTAAAAAGTGATGATATGCACGAGTTGTCAATAGTGATGGGGATAATAGACATTGCCGAAGAGCAGGCGAAAAAGGCGGGGGTGAAAGAATTTGACTCCATTGAGCTGGAAATAGGCACTCTTTCGGGTATAGTCACCGAAGCTTTGGATTTTGCTTGGCAGTCGGCAGTTGGCGGCACCGTTCTCGAAAAGGCCGAGCGTAAAATCATTAGCATAAAGGCTGTGTCGCGATGTATCGACTGTGGTAATGAATTTTCCACGGCTGCTTTGTACGAGAAATGTCCCCGGTGCGGCAGCTATGTTACCAATTTGATAAAAGGAAATGAATTGAAAGTCAAATCGTTATCATATAACTCTTAAAATCTGAAAATATGTGTTCAACTTGCGGATGCGGCGAAACCGACAAAATAGAATTGAAAAGACCAGGCGGAGGTGATGTTATTGAGATAAGCCCGATTATCACAGTGGCGCACGATCACGGTCATGACCACAATCACGATCACCATCATGGCCATAGTCACGATCACGAACACCACCATCATCATGACCATGCTCACTCACATTCCCATGTGATAGATCTCGAGACCGATATTCTTAACAAAAACAATTTGTTGGCCGAAAGAAACAAGGGCTATTTCGATGCTAAAAACATTTTGGCACTGAACCTTGTAAGCTCCCCGGGTTCCGGAAAAACGGCTGTGTTGGAGCGCACGCTGAAAGACCTTGGCGGAAAAATCCCGTTCTCGGTTATTGAAGGCGACCAGCAGACCACAAACGATGCCGATAGAATAGACAAGGCTAAAGTGCCTGTGATTCAGATAAATACAGGACAGGGCTGTCATCTCGACAGCGATATGATAAATAAGGCGGTGAAAGAGCTTAAACCGGCTGAAAACTCCGTTTTGTTTATTGAAAATGTGGGTAATCTTGTGTGTCCTGCCTTGTTTCGCCTTGGCGAGGATTTCAGGGTGGTGATTATCAGCGTTACCGAAGGTGATGACAAACCCATAAAATATCCCGATATGTTTGCCTCGTCGGACCTTTGTCTGATAAATAAAATAGACTTGTTGCCTTATGTTGACTTCGATGTTGAAAAGGCCAAAGAATATGCCTTGCGCGTAAATCATCATCTCGAATTTATCGAGTTGTCGGCGCGTACGGGCGAAGGAATGGAGAAATGGTACGACTTTCTGATTGACAAACTAAACAAAAAATAAAGTTATGTGTCTTGCAATACCCGGAAAAATAATTGAGATAAGTGCTGCTCTTGATGATATTTTCAGAGTGGCAAAGGTTGATTTTGAAGGAATAAGCCGCGAAGTAAATTTATCAATGGTGCCGGAGGCTAAGGTCGGTGATTACGTTATGGTTCATACCGGATTGGCTATTAGTGTTGTAGATGAGGAAGAGGCCAAGATTACCTTCGATTTTCTTAAAAAAATGGGAGATGTGGAGGATGAGTTTGGGGGAGAGTGAAATGTTGTAAAACGTTGTAATATGTTGTAAGGCGTAGTAAAATATTGTAAGACGTTGTAATATATTGTAAGACGTGGTAAGACGTTGTAAGATGTTGTATTAGTTTATGGTGTGTTATTGGTGGGGTGTGTAAGTTTTTTACCTTTATGTTTTGTTTTTTAATTCTTTGTATCTGAAGCAGTTGGTGGTGTGGTCCATCACTATGCCGGTGGCTTGCATGAACGAATAGACTATTGTGCTGCCGGTGAATTTAAAGCCGCGGTTTTTTAACTCCTTGCTTATCTTATCCGAAAGGGGCGTGTGTGCAGGCACTTGTTCTGCTGCCGTGAAGTGGTTTATTATGGGTTTGTTTTTTACAAAGCTCCAAATGAAGTTGCTGAAGCTGCCGTATTCATCTTGAATTTCCATAAATCTTCCGGCATTGTTGACGGCGGCTTTTATCTTTAGGCTGTTTCTTATAATCCCTTTATTATTAATGAGTTGTGATAGCTTAACTGAATCGTAGTGCGCTATTTTTTCGTAGTCGAAGTCGTCGAAAGCTTTTCTGAAATTTTCACGTTTTTTCAATATTGTAAGCCAACTTAAACCCGCTTGAAAACTCTCGAGCAAAAGAAACTCAAAGAGTTTTTTATCGTCAAAAACCGGGACACCCCATTCCTCGTCGTGGTATTTTCTATAAAGCTCGTCGTCGCTTACCCAAGCGCATCTGACCGGTTCCGTCATTGTGTTTTGCGAATTACAGATTGAGCTTTTTTCTAATGCTTGCAGGAATTGCGTCTTTGTGAACCATAATGGCCACAGTGTTCAAGCGTATAAAAGCCGACGACATATTAAGATATCCGTCGTTTTTGTTGCTGTCGGCGCCCCACGAGTTTTTTGTGATGTAATAAACCGTGCCGTTTTGGTCTTTCAGCATTCCCGTCAAGTGCATCAGGTGGTCGTCGGTGGTGCTGTAATTGTCAAAGGCATTCTGCCGGTCGGCTTGCGATATAATTCGCTCGGGTACAGGACCTTCAAATTTATAAGCCATATCTTTCAGGTCGTCATCGCTTAGTTTTTGCCAACGGCTCATATCGGTGCCCTGCAGTTCTTCTTTTTTTGTAACCGGTTCAATGGCAATGGCTTTGCGGTAGGAGAATCCTTTGTCGCTCACATCACCGTCCCAGCACACTGAAAAACCGTTTTTCAGAGCGTTGTCCATAACTTCCTGAAGTTCGTCGATGGGCAAATTGTAGTAGCCCGAATTAAAAGACCAGTTATCCGGAATTTCGAGGCGGAATTGTGTGTAAAAAGGATGGTGGGTGTAGGAAGTGAGCTCTACGTAATCGTCGGGATTGAACTTTAGTTTGTCGCGTAATTCTATGGGGCTCAACTCTTTGTCTTCGAAGTTTACTTTTGCCGGCGGTTCTCCCAAATAAACGTTCAAGATATCGACAAAGGCCAAAGACCACACGGGGGTGAGCTTGTGATTTTTGTTTTTCACCACACCTTTTATAAAGTCGGTAAGCACTTCGTTAAGCTCACCGTGGTTATGTTTTTCGGTGCCGTAGTTCAAACCCGAATAGTCCTTTTCGGGGGCTATGCCATGCTCTCTTATTACATCAATAACATCGTGGGCCTGCCCTCCGGGCCCGAAATTTGCCAAGCCGTGAAGTCTGACATAACTAATTGCTTTTGAGACATATGCGTAATAAACGGAAAACATCTCCGAGAGGTCTAATTCTTTGCCTGTTAGACGCAAGATTTCCGTTTCCACAAAGGAGGTGGTGGCAAAGCTCCAGCAGGTGCCCGACATGGCTTGATTTTTTACCGGAGTGGTTTTTACTATGGCAATAGTATCGAACTTAAATGTTTCCGTTTTTTCGTCTTTGCTTGTTTTTTCTTGCGCGTATCCTAATTTCGGAACAATGAAGCCGGCAAGTAAAATTAAGGTGATAATATTTTTCATTTTCATAAACTTATTTGTTAATTATCTGATTTGCAAATTCTTTAATGTCTATTCCGTCAAAATTACCCGAGCTCATCAGCAGAAGATTTTTGTCGCTGTAGTCGATTGCCAAAAGAGCCTTTTTAAGTGCCGTTGAGTCGGTAAAGACTTTGAGGTCGTCCCTGTCAAAAGCTTTCTTGACTTCATCGGGAGAGATGGGCGGCAGCTTTTTGTGCTCGATGGTGTGGGGGTTGAAATATACGAAAGCTACGTCGGGAGCATCCATGGCCCCCCGGTATTGCGAAAGGAAGGCGGAGTTTAAAGAGCTGAATGTGTGCAACTCCATGGCTGCCACGAGTTTACGTTTTGTAAATTGTTTTTTCACCGCTGAAGTTGTCGCTTTCAATTTGGAGGGCGAATGGGCAAAATCCTTATAAACTTTTGTTCCTGTGTTTTCGGCCACAAGTTCGAGCCTGTTTGAGGCGCCGGGGAAACCGGCAATGGCTTTGAAGAAGTCCTCGTCGCTGATTCCCAGCCTGTTGCATACCAGTTTAGCGCCGTGAATGTTGCTGATGTTATGCTCTCCAAAGACTTTTACGGGGTATTCACGGCCCTTGTGGATTATGTGCGTTGTGCCACTATCGTCGATGCGGTGGGACAAAACGTCGTAGGGATATTTTTTAAGATATGGAGCTGTATTTTGAGCCAAATCGTTCAAAACCTTATCTCCGCTGAAATATACCAATGCTCCTTGCGGGTCAATCAACTCTATAAATTTACGGAATTGGTCCACATAAATTTCAAAGGTTGGGAAAACATTGATATGATCCCAAGCTATGCCGCTAACTATTGCAATGTGAGGCATATACAAATGAAATTTCGGACGTCTGTCGATGGGAGAGGTGAGGTATTCGTCGCCTTCGATAACCATAATGCCGGCGTCATCCGTAAGCTTCACCATTACTTCAAAACCTTCGAGTTTGGCACCTACCATATAATCGCAGTCGATATTTTGCTCAGCCAAGACGTGTAAAATCATAGCCGTAATGGTGGTTTTGCCGTGGCTGCCGCCGATAACCACGCGTGTTTTGTTTTTCGATTGTTGGTAGAGATATTCGGGGTAGGAGAAAATCTTTATGCCAAGTTTTTGAGCCTTAAGAAGTTCGGGGTTGTCGGCGCGAGCGTGCATGCCGAGGATTATCTCGTCGATATCTTCGCTTACGGCCTCCGGGTTCCATCCTGTTTTTTCCGGTAGCAGTCCGTATTTTTCCAAACGGCTGCGTGCGGGGTCGAAAATTTCGTCATCGGAGCCGGTTACTTTGTAGCCTTTTTTATGTAAGGCAATGGCGAGGTTGTGCATTGCGCTTCCTCCTATGGCAATAAAATGTACACGTTTTGTCATCTTGCTTTTGCTTAATTGAAAAGACAAAGATAGCATTAGTTTTTTTGTGTCGAAGGCTTGTTTGGTGTAA
>CAZPGC010000059.1:7352-15338 GCA_964585875.1 uncultured Prolixibacteraceae bacterium
AAGGGATGGGAAGTAAAAAGAAGCTTCGGAAGTTTGCGGAGAATTTAACTTTTCCGAATTTGTTTCAGCCTGATTACGAGGCTATTAAAGACGATTTTTTCCTCAAAGGCAAGTGGCGCGACGATTTTTTCAAAAATGACAATCCCATAGTGTTGGAGTTGGGTTGCGGCAAGGGAGAATATACCGTCGGCTTGGCGCGCAAGTACGGCGAGCAAAATTTTATCGGTGTCGATGTGAAGGGCGCGCGATTGTGGCGTGGTTGCAAGACCTCCAACGAGGAAAAGATGACAAATGTGGCTTTTGTGCGTACCAAGATACAACTTATCGAGAAGTTGTTCGCCCCCGATGAGGTTGACGAGGTATGGATTACTTTTCCCGACCCGCAGCCTAAATATTCCAAGCGCAACAAGCGTTTGACCTCACAGGTTTTTTTGCAGCGCTATGCGAAAATAGTAAAGCCCGGCGCTGTTTTTCACCTGAAAACCGACAACGAGCCTTTGTTTGACTACACTTTGGAGGTGATTGAGGAAAACGGACATATCTTGCTTGAGGCCGTTAAAGACTTGTATAGTCACAATGGTTTCGAGGAGGTAAAAGCCATAAAAACACATTACGAGAAATTATTTACAGAGCAGGGTTATGTTATTAATTATCTTGAATTTAGGCTAAATCCTAAAATGTTTTCCAAATGAGTGCTAACGGCGATTTTTTCGAGCTTGTTTATGATATTTGCCGCCATATTCCGCGCGGACGTGTTACAAGCTACGGTGCCGTTGCCCGTGCCGCCGGTGCTGCCGGTGCCGCCCGCATGGTGGGTTGGGCTTTAAACAAATCGGGCAAGGTGCTGCCTGCCGTGCCTGCTCACCGTGTGGTCAACCGCATGGGCTTTCTCACGGGAAAAGCCGCTTTCGGTTCTCCCGATATGATGCGAAAACTACTTGAGGACGAGGGTGTTAAGGTCGAGAATGACAGGGTGGTCGATTTCGAGAAACTTTTTTGGGATCCTTTGGTTTTGGGTGAGCTTTAGTAAACCGATACTGTATTTTTTTTTGAATTACTGCCGTGATTAAATTTTCCGAAGGGATATTTTTCCACTACCTTTGCGGCACATTAAACATTTTGGCAAATGGCATACAAAACTATCGATGAATTTATAAAGAGATTGGAAAAAGCCGGTGAGCTTATCAGGGTGAAGGAGCCGGTTTCTCCCTACCTCGAAATTGCGGAAATAAACGACAGGATGGTTAAAAACGGAGGCAAGGCTCTTTTGTTTGAAAATACCGGCACCGATTTTCCGGTGCTTGTAAATATGATGGGCTCGCCCAAACGTATTGCCATGGCCTTGAATGTGGAAAAACTCGATGATTTGGGCGATAGGATAAAAGCTTTGTTTGATATGATGAGTTCGCCCAAAGACAGTATTGCCGATAAATTGAAGATGCTGCCCAAGCTGGCCGAGGTTGCCTCGTGGGCTCCCAAAAAGCTGAAAGGCAGGGGTTTGTGTCAGAAAGTGGAGATGAAAGACCCTGATTTGAGCAAGCTGCCCGTGCTTACCACTTGGCCCTTCGACGGTGGTCCCTTTATCACATTTCCTGTTGTTCATACCGTTTCCCCCGTTTCGGGTATTTCCAACGCGGGGATGTATAGAATGCAAGTGATGGGCAAAGATAAAACGGGGATGCATTGGCATATGCACAAAGACGGCGCGGGTCATTTTCGCGAATATAAAGAAAGAGGGGAGAAGATGCCCGTGACGGTGACAATAGGCGGCGACCCGGCTTATATCTACGCTGCCACGGCCCCCTTACCCGAAAATATTGATGAGTACATGCTTGCCGGCTTTCTCAGAAGTAAAAAGGTGCGCATGGTGAAATGCCTTACCAACGACATTTATGTCCCTGAGGATGTGGACTTTGTTATTGAAGGTTATGTTGACCCTGACGAAGACCTCGTTACCGAGGGACCCTTTGGCGACCACACGGGCTATTACTCTCTCGAAGATAAATATCCGCTATTTCACATCACCAAAATTACACACAGGCGGGGGGCTATTTATTCCACCACCGTTGTGGGCATTCCACCGCAGGAAGATGCTTGGATTGGCTTGGCTACGGAACGTATCTTCCTGAATCCCATTAAGATGACCATGGTGCCGGAGATTAAGGATATGCATATGCCTGTGGAGGGTGTCTTTCACAATATCGTCTTTACTTCCATAAAAAGCAGCTACCCGGGACAGGCTGCAAAAGTGATGAGTGCCTTGTGGGGAGCAGGTCAGATGATGTTTAACAAGTTTCTTTTTATCTTCCGTGAGGATGTTGATTTGACGGACTACAAGAGCGTTTTGAAGGCTCTTGCCGATGTTGATGTTTTGAAAGACATCGTTTTTTATCGCGGCCCTATGGATGTGCTCGACCATGCCTCTTCGGAATTTGCCTACGGCGGGAAAATGGGAATTGACCTTACGAATTTTAAAGACACAAAGGATGATGATTCATATATCGGAGAGACTGATGGTTTGGACGGGATAAAGCGGAATTTTAATAATGTTGGTTACGATGATTTGAAAAGGAAGGAGATAAAAGATATGCGCCTTGTTTCGGTAGGGGGTAAAAATCCGGTTTTGCTGATAAAAATCGAAAAATGTCATAAAAAGGTTTTAAAGGATATTGCAAGCTTAATTGTTGATAACGAGGAGTTTGTGTCTGTTAAGTTTGTTGTTTTTATGGAGGAAAAAGCCGATTTTTCTGTTTTAAATGATGTGGTATGGCGCGCGGCGAACAATATTGACCCGGCAAGGGATTGTTTTTACGTGGAAAAAGAAGGTGAAAAAGTGCCCGTGCTTTTTATGGACGCTACGAGAAAGACCCTTGAACATGACGGCTTTGAGAGACCATGGCCAAACATCGTTACAATGGACAAGGCTACCATTCGCACTGTGGATTACAAATGGGAAAAATATGGAATCGGCAAGTTTATAGAGTCGCCTTCGTTGAAGTATATCGAACAGTTGTATCCCGGAGGAGCTGTGGCGGAATAAGCTCCAAAAGTGGAATTTTACGCCGGTTTTCATAAAATCCGGCTCTATTATATTTTTTTACTAAATCATCTTAAGTGGCTGAATTGCACGCTGTAAAATTGTAACAATAGACAACCGTTTTACGTATAAGCGGTCTGACTAACGGGTTAACAACAATATTAAAAGCTGCCATGAAGATTTACGAACTATTTAAAACCGCCGCATTTTTACTATTTGTCTTTTTCTTTTATGGTGTCGAAGGACAAAATGCATCGTTTAATTACAATACCACAACAGGCTCATTGGGAACAACTTACAGCTGGATAGACTGTTCCTCCGGGACCGAGATTACAAATTCCATGTGGAGTACTTCGGGTTCTTATTCCGCCTATGACGACGGGTATTATAACCTGAATTTCCCTTTTTCTTTTAAATTTTATGACGATACATACACAACTTCCGATCAGTTGAGTATTTGTACCAACGGTTTCATTCGCCTTGACGGACAGGCCGATGATGATTACAGCTCGGCAACCGGCTATGATTTGACCTCATCGGCAACTTCACTGGGGCAAATTGTCGGCTTGGCCATAGACGATTGTGTGGCCGATAACGGGTCGGGGAGCCATGTTTATTACCGTACTACCGGAACATCTCCAAACCGTGTTTTTACCATTGAATATCATCATCTTGAAGTGGATTACGGTTCCGGAAATTATGCAAATATTGAAGTAAGCTTTTATGAAACCTCCAACAAAGTTGTTATTCTTTTTGGAACTGATGATGTCAGCACCACAAGCTCCGACATGGGCATACACAGCGGAGTGTCAGGTTATTATGATTATTGGGGAGACGTTGATTCACAAACCAATAACAGCTGGATAGAATATGACCCGGCCAAGAAATTGAGCTCCATAAGCTATAATCAGGCTTCCACGGCCGATGTGGGACAGGGTTCTTTAAACAACAAGATTTTACGCTTGGATTTTGATGTTGAAGGCGGTAACGGCACCTTGAATTTAAATTCCATAAAGGTAACTTCGCAAAACACCTCCGATGCCGATATCGCTTCTTCGGGAGTGAAACTTTACCGTACGACAACAACGACATTTTCCACCGATAATCAACTTGGTACGGCTCAATCTTTTTCTTCGGGTTCGGCAACTTTTTCAAGTTTGAGTTATGATTTGCCTTACGGTACAACCTACATTTGGGTTTGCTACGACATTTCTTCTTCGGCAACGAGAAGTAACACCGTGGACGCATCCATATCGTCGGGTGATATAAATGTTGCAGGCTCCACATATCCCTCATCGTCCCAAAGCCCCTCGGGCAGCAGGACCATAGATTGGATAACATGGGACGGCAGCAGCAGCAGAGATTGGACGGTTGGTGCCAATTGGTCAACAGGCTCTGTTCCAAGTTCTTCCGATAATGTTGTTATTCCTTCCTCGCCTTCTAACCAACCTATTTTATATGACGGTGACAACGGCAGTTGCAAGGATTTGACCATAAAATCGGGAGCGAGCCTTGAATACAGAAACACCTCGGGAAACCTGAAAATTTACGGAAACCTTATAAACGACGGCACTCTCAGTGGTAGCTCTGCCACCAAAAACGTACAGTTTTACGGAACGAACTGTACCATTGGAGGCTCGGGTACCTGGACTCATAATTTGTTTAGAATAAACGGCGGAAGTTATAGCCTGACCGATGATGTAAGCACTTACAAATTTGTAGTTTTTAATTCCGGCAGCTTTTCCTTAGGTTCCCATAAACTTACTATTACCAATGATTTTAAATTGAAAAATTCTGGTGATGTTATGAATCTAAATACAGGAACTTTGGACCTGCAAGGTAATTTCTCGGATTATGACGGTGCTATTAATTCGGGAACAGGCACCTTTGTTTATTCCGGAAGCACAAGCCAAACAATACGAAACGGCTATACATATTACAATTTAAAAGTAAAATTAACTGCCGGAGCTACCCGTTCTTTAAGTTCGGGAGCTTTGTCCTGTACCAATTTGGAACTCTATAATACAGGAGGAAGCAATGGAACCGGTAGCTTATCAGCCGATCTTTCCATTGCCGGAAACCTTACTGTGGGTACAAACTGTACCTTTGATGCCAACGGACATAATACCACTGTTGACGGCAATTGGGTGAACAACGGCACTGTAAGCCTCGGCACGACTACGGTAACTTTCGACGGTACGGGAAACCAAAGCATATCGGGAACGAACAGCTTTTATAATCTTACCGTTAACAAGAGTTCAGGCACCCTGAGTCTTTCCAACGACATATCCGTAAGTCACACTTTGACAATGACATCCGGAAATATAAGCATAGGAAGTTATGATTTAACCATCGGCAGTTCAGCCACCATAAGCGGGGCAGGCTCCTCTTCATACATCGTTACGGGGGGCAGCGGCGTTGTAAAGAAAAACTACTCGTCCACAGGCAGTTTCACTTTCCCGGTGGGCGATGCTTCAGATTATTCGCCTTTCACTTTTGACCTTGTGTCGGGAACCATTGCCTCCGGTTCGTGGGTGTCGATGAAAGTAACAAACAGCTGTATTCCCGAACTGTCTTCTACTTCCTATATTAATCGTAATTGGACTTTGGAACAAAACGGTATCAGCGGCTCGGTGGCTTACGACTGCAACTATACTTATGTGCAAAGTGATGTTGTCGGTAACGAGGGCGACCTTTTGCCCACAAAAAATTCAGGCGGTACCAATTATCAGGCTTCTTCGGGTGTAAATACAAGCACCAACACGGTTACGCCTCCCACGCAAGGCACCTTCAGCATTTTCGGAGCCAGGGATTATGACGACGGCGCTTCAACTCTACCCGTTGAATGGCTTAGCTTCAAGGGCGAAGTGACACAAGAAGGGAAGGTGCTGTTAAGTTGGACTACCGCCAGCGAAATAAACAACGATTATTTCACTGTGGAACGCTCCGTAAACGGCATAGACTTCACAAATATTGGAAAAGTTAAGGGAAAAGGCAGCTCAAACGTTGTCAGTAAATATAAATTCATTGATAGTCAGCCCTTTAACGGTATTAATTACTATAGAATAAAACAAACCGATTACGACGGTAAGGAAACCTTTTCCGATTTGATTTATGTTGAAGTTTCCGGCAAAACGAGCATCAGCGTTTACCCAAATCCTTTTGACGATAAAATAATTGTTGTATCGCATGCAGCGGAAAGCATTAGCATTATTGACATAACGGGAAAAACCGTTTATTTCTCAAAAATTGAAAATGGCAGAATTGCTATCGATGCCTCAAATTTGGAAAAGGGAGTTTACGGTTTGCGCATAGCAACCTCAACAGGCATTATCACACGCAAAATAGTTAAAAGATAGTCTTTTCCGAAGTGCCCGGGCTTTATTGAAAATTACAGCACAGTTTGTTAATTTATTTTAAGCAGCTTTTTAAAACAAAGGCCCTTTGATTTATTTTATATTTTTGCAAAAATTTAAAATATAACATTATGAGTAGAAAACATTTGAAAATAGCGGGTTTATTCGTGGTCTTACTTGTGGCTTTTACCTCCTGCTACAAGTCCGATACCTCCTACTATGAAGATTACGATTTGACAATAACGCGCTACGACAAGACTTTTGATTTTACAAAGGTAACCACCTATTATTTACGTGATTCAGTGGGATTTATCAGTGATGAAATTTCCGAAGGAGACCCCGAATGGAAGGATTTTTACAAGACCGGAGGCCCCTCGAACAAAATTAGAAGTCAGATAAAGAACAACCTTGGTAAGCGAGGTTATACGGAAGTGGATTCTATACAAAATGCCGATTTTGCCATCAATGCTTTTGTAACCATAAATAAAAACTCGTACACATATTATCCGGGTTATTGGTACGGCTATCCCGGCTATTGGGACGGTTGGTGGCCTTGGTATTATTATAAAAAAGGCGATTCGAAATATTACGATTATCCGGGTTGGGGCTACGGTTACTATCCGTGGTACGGCTACGGCTCTTACGTGGAGTATTATTCGGCAAATTTGATTATAGAAATGGCTGACGGCGATTCGCTAAGAGCTATTTATGATTGGTATCAGCAGAATCCCAACGGTGATTGGAACGATGCCCCCAAAATGAGATATTATTGGCAGGGTTATGTGGGAGGTATTCTCTCGGAAGATTACAGCTATGATATGAGCCGAACATTGAACGGCATTGACCAAGCCTTTGAACAATCACCCTATTTTAAAAGAAACTAAGGAGGAAAAATGATGAAAAAGAATTTAATATTAACAATTTCGATGGTGTTGTTAAGCGTTGTTGTTTTTGCTTCGACACCCGAGAAGAAAGATAAAAAAGAAACAAAAGAAGATTACACAAAAGACCTGTTTTTGCCCGGCGGATATTTCAATATCAATTATGTAATGGGTTTTGGAACGGGAGCTTTCCATGACTTTGTACCCTCCGCCAGTTACAGGGGCTTCGACGCTCACGGCAAGAAAATGATGAATCAAAATTTCGGGCTCGGTGGTGGCTTGGGCTGGTCGGGATTTAATCACAAGTATCCCAAAACCACTTATAATTTTGATGACGGAGCAATAACGGGTGTAGGGACGACAAGTTATTACAATTTATCGATTTATGCTCAGGCTTCATACTATCCTCTGCCTGAGGCTCTTGTTAAGCCCTATGTCAGTCTTAACATAGGTCCTGTTTATCAAACGGTTAAAGTCCAGATAGGACAATATTACACACAGGATCAAAATTGGCAGTTTTTCGCTGCTCCCGAAGTGGGTGTGTATATTCCTTTCGGTCCCGATGCCGAAGTTGGTTTGAATGCAGCGGTGAGATATAACTATGTTTCATACAGTAATACCAACTACAAATTGCCCAACGGTATTTCTTATTTTCAAGCGATACTCGGATTGGGATTTATGTTTTAATCGGCTGACGCAATACAAAAAAACG
>CAZPGC010000060.1:0-2497 GCA_964585875.1 uncultured Prolixibacteraceae bacterium
TGATTTTTTGTTTGGGAGCAGAGAAGACGCTGATTTGTCGGATTAACTCTGTGGTAATCAGTAAAATCTGTGTCATCTGTGTTCTTCTTCTTATGCAGGTTGGCCTTTTGCCTTTCCCTTTTTCTCTATGAAAATTTTCAAAACTTTTTTTCAAGGAAATAAAAACTAATCGTAAATTTGCGATTGGTTTTAAAGTTGATTTTATGAAACGAAGTTTAGAGCAAATAAATCACGATGAGGAAACTCTCGAATTGGCGTCTTATGCCAAGGCTTTGGGGCATCCAACGCGGATAGCCATCTTAAAACTTTTGTCGGATTCATCCTGTTGTTTTACAGGTGATTTGGTCGATATTTTTCCCTTGGCACAGTCAACAATCTCGCAGCATTTGAAAGAGCTGAAGAATGCCGGTTTTATTCAAGGGGAAGTGAATCCGCCGAAGATAAAATATTGTATTAACCGTGAGAAATGGGAAAGAGCACGATTGATGTTTAATGAATTTTTGAAATAAAATTTTTTAAGGTTCTTAATCGTAAATTTGCGATAAACTATTAAGATTGAGTTATGTATGTATTGATTTTTATAATATCCTTGCTCGCTTCCTTTGTCTTTTCGCTCGGTGGGGTGGGGGCAGCCATAATTTTGATACCCGTCTTGGTTTCTTTGGGCATTCCGGTAAACGCGGCCAAGCCGGTAGGTTTGTTTTATAATACGGTGAGTTTGACGGGTGCCACCGTGAGCAACATAAAAAACAAGCGTCTGGATTTTGGAACGGGCATTCCGATTATCGTTTCCTCTTTGGTTTTTGCCGTTGCGGGGGCCTATGTTTCAAAGTTTTTCTCAGGGCGTTTTATCCTCATTTTGTTTACGGCATTTTTGCTGTTTTCCGGCTTTATGTTTCTGTTTCACAGGAAGAAAGACAAAGACAGCTATCGTAGCGACAGACCTTTTCTGTTGCTTGCGGCCATTGGTTCGGTAGCCGGGTTACTGTCGGGCTTGTTGGGCATTGGCGGCGGCGGAATCATCTCGCCTTTGATGCTGATGAGCGGATTTAACCCCAAGAAGATAACGGCGATAACGGCCTTTGTGGTTCCTTTTTCTTCCTTTAGCGGCTTTTTAACTTACTGGGCGATGGGCAGCGTCGATTGGGCGGTTGTTGTCGTGGCTTCCGTAGCCGGTCTTATCGGCGCCACGGCGGGCACTGTATTTATGCAGAAAAAACTCGATGCCGCCACTGTGAAAAAGATATTGGCTATCATACTGTTGCTCATGGCTTTAAAATTAATTTTAAAAATATTTTGATAATGGAAAACGCTTTAAAACAAATGGATTTGGAGTTTTGCGGCAGCGGTAAGCACAAAATCTCCGTGGAGAAACTCCTTGAGAAAAAGGGTGTTGTTTTTCTCGATGTGAGGGATGAATTAGAGGTAAAGGCCATGAAATTTGATTTTGGCATTTTCGGGATAGAAAGCATAAATATTCCCGTAAACCTTCTGCCCGATAGGCATGCAGAGCTTCCAAAGGACAAGCCGATAGCCTGCTTTTGTTCTTCGGGGACACGCTCGGCTTGGGCATATCTTTATTTGTTTTCAAAAGGCTATGATGTTAGATGGCTTGCGGCTTCCAACGAGGATTTGGCAGCTCTTTTAAAGCCCGGAAGAATCTTAAAAGCTACAAGATGAAGACCCGGATTATTTTCATAATGCTGCTTTTTGCGTCGCTGCGGCTTGGAGCGCAGGGAAAAAGCGCCGTGGGCAAAATGGATTTTAACGGCTATATTCAGGTGCGTGCCGGCAGCAATTTTGATGACCGTACGGGTTTTTCGCTGAGGCGCTTGAAACTGTGGCTTAAACCGGGTCCCGATTTTTCGGAGCACTGGTTTTATAAGTTGCAATGTACCTTTTCGAGTTTGGCTAAGGAGAAATTTTTCTTGCAAGATGTGAAAGGAGGGTATAAAAGAGGCCGTTTTACCATAGAGTTCGGTCAGTTTGTGCCTCAGTACAGCTTGCAACGCTTTCAGCCCGATTATAAACTGCCGGCCATAGAGCGGGCGATAGCCGTAAATGCTCTGATTCCCGACGGCACTTTGGGTGTTCGCGATTTGGGGGTGCAGGGAGCTTACGCTGCAAAGAGCGGAATTTTCGAGACTTGGTTCGGCCTTTTCAACGGCTACGGTATTAAAGAATACAGGTTTGATAATCAGGGTTATATGTTCACTCATAAATCGGCTTTTAACATAAAGAGGAGTGACTTTCGCATTACGGCGGGTTACTCGCTGCAATATCGCCATGCCGAAAATTTGCAGTTGCGCTATATCTTTCCCGACTCGGTTTTATACAGTGGCAATGACTTCAGATACAATCTCTTTGCCTTGTTCAGGACAAAAAGTTTGTGGCTGCAGGCTGAATATCTCAGTGCCGATTTCGAGGGGCAAAAAGCCGGAGGCTACTATTTTCTATCGGCCTTTGATTTGGGTAGAAATCAGTTTGTGGCTTCGGT
>CAZPGC010000060.1:2597-15330 GCA_964585875.1 uncultured Prolixibacteraceae bacterium
TTATTATCTGTGATAATTGTGGTGAGCGTGGTGCTTTACTTTGTTTCCGACGGGCTGCTTATGGAGTATTTCGGTAAGAATGCGGGCTTGTGGGCTTATGTTTCGGCGGCTGTAATCGGCTCGGTTTCAATCATCCCCGGTTTTATAGCCTATCCGCTTTCGGGTATTTTGGTGTCCAAGGGCATAAGCTACGGCGTGATTGCCGTTTTTATCACCACGCTGAAGATGGTGGGAGTTTTGACCATACCCATAGAGGCGAGGTATTTCGGTTTTAAAACGGCGGTGATTCGAAATATTTTAGCATTTGCAGGAGCGCTTACGGTGGGTGCTTTGATGGTTTTAATTTATAAAACATTCTGATAATGAACAAGATAATAAGAAAATATAAGTTTGATTTTTCCATAATAGCGGCCTTTGTGCTCTTTGCGGGCTACTCGTTGTATGCTCGTTATAATCCGGGTTTGGAAATACTGAAAGACAACTTTTGGGCATTTATGAGGGAGATGTTATTGGCTTTGCCGGTGATGTTTATCCTTGTGGGTCTTTTCGATGTGTGGGTGTCGAAGGAGAAGGTAACAAAGCACATAGGCAAGGCTTCGGGAGCGAGGGGCGTAATGTGGGTGCTGTTGTTGGCTTTTATGCAGGCGGGTCCTATTTATGCGGCTTTTCCGGTGGCATATATCCTCAGGAAAAAGGGCACTTCGGCGGTGAATATTTTCATTTATCTGAGTGCGTCTTCCATAGCGAAGATACCGATGTTGACCTTTGAAATAGGTTTTTTGGGCTTGCGGTTTTCGTTGATGAGAATCCTTTTGTCGCTGCCGGTCTTCATTATTGCGGGCATGGTTATGGGGCGCTATTTCGAGAGAAATAAATTGGAGATAAAGGATGGATGAGAAAGAGAGGAGAAAGAATGGGAGCGAAGAGATGTCCTTATGTTGACGATGCTGCCGGGGGAGCGCGTGCGTCAGGGATGGTAGTGGCATCCGCCGCAGAAAGTGCCGATGTGAAGTGCGGCGGCGGAGGCGACGAAGGAGCCCACGCACACCGCTACGAAACACGGGGCTTGCAAGGGGGATATAACGGACAGCCCGCCCGGACGCCCAAAAGAAGAAAGATAGTTTTTTGAAATATATTTTATTGACAATCAAAATAATAGAGAAATGGTAAAAGCAAAAGAATGGCTCGAATTCGGGCAGAAATTTCACGGGCATAAATGTCCGGCGATGCCTAACGGCTTAAGAGCGGCCGAGGCGGCGATGAATAAACTGGGTGTGGAGCGTACCGGCGACGGTTTTCTGCATGCTATTGTTGAGATAGGCGAAAATCATTGTGCGACGTGTTTTGCCGACGGGGTGCAGGTGATGACGGGATGCACCTTTGGCAAGGGTAACATTGAGCGCGCACACAAGGGCAAATGGGGGCTGACGTTGATAGACAAGAGGACGAATCGCGCCGTGCGTGTGACACCTAAGGCCGAGGCTATGATGCAGACGAAGAAAACGGCTTTTTTCAAGGATTATCGCGAGAGGGGAGTGCCGCCGACACAAGTGCCCGACGAGGTTGTGCAGCCCCTTGTGGATAAGGTGATGAATGCTTCTGTTGAGATGATTTTAAGTGTTTCGGAGGTTTTTGAGTACAAGTGGGAAGAGCCGAAGCATAGCTTTAACAGTTTGGTTTGCGAGGGTTGCGGCGAGATGGTTGTGGCCGAATATTCCAAAGATAAAGACGGCAGAAGGCTTTGTGTTGACTGTATCGGGGAGGAGCTGTGAAGAAGCGTTTAAAGCTGTTGGACAGGTACTTGACGCTGTGGATTTTTGCGGCGATGCTGTCGGGAGTGGCGGCGGGTTATTTTTTTCCGTCGGTGGCGTCACTTGTTGACTCGGCTTCGAGCGGCACTACCAACATACCGCTTGCCATTGGATTGATATTAATGATGTATCCGCCGCTTGCCAAGGTTGATTATGCCTTGATTCCCTCTATTTTCAAGGATGCCCGGGCTATGACTTTATCGCTGTTTTTGAATTGGGTGGCGGGTCCCTTGCTTATGTTCGGCTTGGCGGTGCTGTTTTTGGGCGACGAGCCGGGATATATGTCGGGGCTTATTTTGATAGGCTTGGCGCGCTGTATTGCCATGGTGTTGGTGTGGAACGATTTGGGCGGCGGCAGCAAGGAGTATGGGGCGGCGTTGGTGGCTTTAAACAGTGTGTTTCAGGTGTTTACATATAGTTTTTATGCTTGGATGTTTTTGATGATATTGCCGCAACACATGGGTTTGCCGACCTTTGAGGTCGATATCTCCATAGGCAAGATAGCACAAAGTGTTTTTATTTACTTAGGCATACCTTTTATCGGCGGCTTTTTCAGTAGGCGTATTTTGGTGCGTAAGAAAGGTTTGGATTGGTACAACAGGAAATTCATCCCCTTCATTTCACCTCTGACGCTGATAGCGCTTTTGGCTACTATTGTGCTGATGTTCAGTCTGAAAGGTGGCTTGATAGTAGAAATACCCCTTGATGTTTTGAAGGTGGCCTTGCCGCTGATTGTGTACTTTGCCTTGATGTTTTTCGTGAGTTTTTTTGCGGGGAAATTTATGGGCATCGACTATAAGCGCAATGCCTCCATAGCCTTTACCGCCACAGGGAACAACTTCGAGCTGGCCATAGCCGTTTCCATTGCCGTTTTCGGGATAAACTCCCCGCAGGCCTTTGCAGGTGTCATAGGTCCTTTGGTGGAGGTGCCGGTGCTGATTTTATTGGTGAATATTTCGCGCAAGTTGAGGAAGGTGTTTTATTGAGGATTGCTTAAAAGAACACCTTTGGAAACACCTTGGCTGATACACGACCGCTTTGTTTTTATAAAATCCGCACCGCAAAAACTAAACGCAAACATCACATAAAGCATCGCTGAAATATCATGTTTGGATATTTTCTCATGTTAATCGCCTGTTTTCGGTAGGCTGAGGTCATTGGCGATTTATGCCGAAAGAATTTATGCCCGAAAATATTATTGCGGAAATAAGTTAATAAAAAAAAGGCACCACCGGGCGGTGATACCTTTTTTAAAACTAACTGCTATTTACGAACTATTTAACTATAAGCTTTCTGATAGTCTTATCATCGAAAGTCTTAATTATAAGGAAGTACAAACCACTGTCCATGGCGGACAAATCTATTTCTTTGTTGTCATTTGCATTAATTCTAATATCCTTAACAACCCGTCCTTCAATTGACCTTATTTCAAGCTCAACATCTTGGTTTGCAACGAAATGGAATTTTCCGTCGGTAGGATTGGGATAGTAATTTATGCTGATTTTGTTGTCGATATTGTTTTCCAAAACAACGGGTTTGCTTGTTGTTGTGGCACCGTCGAAATCAACTTGTGTCAAACGGTAGTATGAAATACCGGTGTAAGGATTTTCATCATAGGTGGTGTAATTCAACAACACGTTGGAATTTCCCGCTCCTTGTATTTGAGCTATTTGCTCCCAATAATTACCGTCTTTGGAACGCTCGACTATAAAATGGTCGTTGTTCACCTCACTCGATGTTGACCAGTCTATTCTTGCTGCTTCACCATCCATTTCGGCTGTCAAAGACAAGAGGTTAATGGGCAATCCGCCGCCGTCGCCCGCATCTTCACGGAAGTCTTTTTCGCCGTCGTTATCGCTGTCTTGTGCTGCAACATTTGTTCCGCAAGCGTAGCAAATGGTAGTCTTAGCTCCCGACTTGCTTGCACCGCCGATGGCAATATGAAGAACAGGGTCGTTTTCAGCCGTACGGTGATTTCCCGAGTTGCCGTTTTCGGTAATGATAATGGTTATGGCGTTACCATTCGACCATCCTTGCCTGTTGACCACTTCTTGAATGATAGAGCTGAGATTTACGGTTTTCTGGTCTGCACCCGCATCGCCTTGTGTCCATGCATTAGGCGACCAATCTACCGATGCCGAGGTGGTTGTTCTGCTGCTGATATCATAATCGTTGGTGGTGAAAGCAGGACTGTTATCCACATCTTCGCACTTGAATGTGAGTGTTACGTTGCCGCTTTGCGATTCGTCGGCGGTAAATTGAATGTAGGCATTTGAAATAGTCGTGCCTTGGTCAAGTCTGATATTTGTAAATCTAAGGCCTACGGTTTGTTGGTGTGATTCGTGAGTTAACTCAATATCGGAGCTTCCCGTTAAATCAACGCTACCGTCAGAATTATCTTCTTCAGCTCTTTGGTCGGCACTGATATCCTGTGTAGCAGGCAAGCTGCAATCTCTGTCAAAGGCATCATCAATACCGTTTTTGTCGGCGTCGTTGCCCGAGGGAGAATGGTCGGCAACTCCGTCTTGGTTTGCGTCGTCACCTTCTATTCGGTCGCTTGTGGCGTCGTTGTCCGAGTTCAAATCCATATAGTCGGGGTCTCCGTCACCATCGTTATCGTAAGGTGTAACGGGTGTGCCGCCTATGCTCACATCCCAATCGTTGAGAATACCGTCGCCATCGGAGTCGATGATATATTCAGGCACTTTGTAAGTACCCGTGGCCAATCCTTCAAAAAGATCGTCCAGGCCGTCGCCGTCGGAATCCATATCTATATAATTGGGCAGTGTTACCGGTTCTGTTGACGAATCGGTGTTAGGAATCGGCAATGGCGAGGAAGTATATGAGTCGTGGTAACCGTCATTGTTATTGTCGGAAAAGCTGTCGGTCATTCCGTCGCCGTCACTGTCGGTGCCGCCTGCTTCCACAATATCCAAGATACCGTCGTTATCACTGTCCAAATCGAGGTAATCTTTCACTCCGTCGGCATCGTGGTCGAGTCTCGGAAGAGTTGAGGTAGAACCTGAGCCATAGGCGGTTGAGGGGGCGTTATCCACACTGTTCAACAAACCGTCGTTGTCGCTGTCGGAGCCTGTAATTCTACCGGTGGAGCTGCTGTAACCCGAGGGGGCAACGCCGTTGTTAGCTTCAATGGCATCCGGAATACCGTCGTTGTCGCTGTCGAGGTCTAAATAGTTGGGAATGCCGTCGCCGTCGGTGTCGCCGGTACCTTCTTCGCTGTCGAGAATACCGTCGTTGTCGCTGTCGAGGTCACATTTATTATAAATACCGTCGCCGTCGGAGTCAACGCTTGCACCGTCGGCAAAATCGGGGATGCCGTCACCGTCACAATCCGTGCCGTTATCGGCTCCGAAATTATTGTTCGGGTCGTGATGTCCCATGGACGAGAAATTTGCGGTTTCTATATTGTCGGTTGTAAGAGCATAACCCGAAGGCAAGGAAGAGGGGTCAACGGTAGCTATCAAATGGCCGGAAATTGCAAAGTCGAAATGCCAGTCGCCATTGGCGTCGGTTTTCACGGTATTCAAATATTCGTCGTTGCCGTTTAATACACCGTCGCCGTTTTTGTCTTCGTAAATTTTTATTTTCACATTGGCAATGCCGTTTGTTTCGTTGGCATCTTTTATTCCGTCGTCGTCGGCATCTTCCCATATGGTACCGCTCATTCTGTTGGCTTTATCTCTCAGTGTGGCAAGAGCTTCAACGTCGCCGTCGCCGCAAAGGTTGGCATTTATTGCCGTGCTTGTTCCGGTATTGGGATTAACAAGGTAAAAGCCGTTGCCGCTGCCGTTGGAAACATAAAAATTACCGTCGTTGGCAAAAGCGGCTCCCTCGCAGTCATCCAAGCTCTGAAAAGTTGATTTAACGCTAACGGCACCCGTAGCTTCATCTATGGTTAGCAAAATATCATTGTTGCCACCGTCATTATTGGTGCAAATAATTTCTCCCGTATTGGGATTGATGGCAATATCGTCAATGTCGTGATGAATACCTGTTCCGTCAATCTCCACATAATCAACGCCTTGTCCGAAAGCGTTGGGGATAAATTGTCCTGTGGAGGGGTCTATTTTGAATAATAAATCATAATCGTTACCTCTTCTGTCGGAAGCCCAAATTATTCCCGTTCTTGCATCAAGAGCCAAGCCGTCAACGTCATTTAAGTGTTGGGGGCCGTCGGAACCTTGGGCATATCCGCCGCCGTCAACTTCGCTTATCAGGGTGAAAGCCCCCGTAGCCGTATCGAGCGTGCCGAAATCACCGGCATCGCAAGCATAGAGAATGGAACCGTCGTAAGCCGGCCAGTTGGCAATGGTTTCGATGGATGAGCGGCCCGTGGACCCCACCAAAGAGCAGTTTCCGTTGTTGCGGTTTACCTTATAAAGCTTGTCGTCAGCGTCGGCTACATAGAAGAATATGTCTCCTTGTGCGGGCGGGTCCGATATGTCCACCGAGTAGTCTTCAACTTCACCTTTATTACCTTGTGATCCCGTGGAAGTTGGTGCCGAGTTTTTCAATAAAGTAATGCGCATCCTTGTGGTTCCCACGAAAGCATTTGCGGGGACGCTAATTGAATAGGAATAATATTTTGTTCCTTGATCGTTGCTTGCGATAGTGTACGATTCGCCGGCATCCGTAAAATCCCAGTCATGATTCCAATCAATCCACACTTTTATGTATTTTCCGGATTTGTTTTTCTTTTTTATGGTCAAATCAAGTGTATATGATTGTCCGCGATAAACAGACGCGTGTTGTGAGGTGTAATCGGTGTAGCTGCTTTCTGTTCCGTTAGAGTTTTCGTCATTGCTGATTCCTGCAAAAAACACTTCATCTATATGATAATTCCAACTGCTTGTGCAGCTTGACGAAGGATAACTATTTCCACCGGTATATTCCACATGCAAAACCGGATCGGTTTCTGCCGTTCTGTGCGATGAGGTAATGTTATTGGAAAAAATAAAAACCATATCGTGACCCTGATCCCAGTTTGCGCGGTTAACTATCTCCTGAACAATGGTTTTCAGTTCGGGTGTCTTTTGGGCCGAACCGTTATCGCCGGCTGTCCAACTTGCGGGCGACCACGATACCGAAGCCGTGGTGGTTGTTCTTCCGGTGATGTCATAGTCATTTGAAGTAAATTCCGGAGCATCATCAACATCTTCCCCCTTAATGTCTATGGTAACACTGCCGCTTTGGGATTCATCGGCGGTAAATTGAATATAGGCCGTGGTGATGGTTGCACCTTGCGGAATGGATAAGTTGTTGAAATGGACGCCCACGGTTTGAAGATGACCGTCATAACACAATTCCAAATCGGAAGAGGTAAGATACATACTTCCATCGGAGTTGGTTTCTTCACCGTAATCGTTAGCGGTTGAATTTATTGTCTGTCCTTGCGCAAGGTTGACAATCAAGACGAGTGCAATAATTAATATTCTTTTCATGGCTTAGTTAGATTTGCATATAAATTCAATGAAAACAGCGAACGGTTTTTTAAATAGCAGCCTTTCGCGAGGCGCGCTTTAGCAATACATGTGCCATAAATAGTATTTTATTGAAATACAGTGATATATAAGATAAATTCTTCTTTGTGTCGATGCTTATTTTCTCAAATAGGGAAAAAGTATTTCCTTATTTGGAATTGTCTTATCGGGCTAAATCCTTTAAGGGATTTTGTAAACGAGAAGAGAGAAATTACTTTTCAATAATAGTTGCTAAATTACTTGGAAATTACAATTTTTGTTCTATCCAAACATTTGCGTGTTGTGCCGATACGGGACGTACTAAAATTCTTCTATTATTATCGAGCAGAAACATTGTGGGAGTGGCGAAAACATGGTAGTCGTTCACGGCTTTGCCGTCCCAACCTTGAAAATCGCAATATGAAATCCAAGGATAATCTTTTGTAAAAGTCAAAAAGGATTTTTTGTCTTGATCCACTAGCATCCGAAACTCTGCCCAGTCATACATGGATAAACACAAGGATATAGTTGAGCTATCAATCAATTTTACAACCTTGCCTTTTATCTCTTCTATGATATGAGTGTCATGGTGCTTTTTTAATACCGATTTATAGTGGCTGAGCAAGCGGTTGTACAAACTCTCAAACACACGCCAATCCCGCTTTTTGTTGCCATCACTCATGGTGGAACGAGCAGGACCTTGGGATAAACCTAAGTCTTTTATAAATATTTCACTTACTCCAATCCCTGCTGATATGTCATTCAAACTCTGACACTTATTAAGCTGTCCGAAAGTTAAAGCAACGAATTGGTCGTAAGTCTTATATTTACTGACGCCTTTGTCTGTTTTATACCTTTTGGTACAACTGTCGAATATCCATCTCGGTACTAAATCTATTATTTGTCGAATTACCGGTTTATTGTTATTTTTGTTCCGCCTGAAGAGTCCAATATTTTGAATTTTTTTTGTCGAAAACAAAAATACAGGATTCTGAGGGCTTTTTATTTTTCCGACTTTCGGATGCTAGTGTGTTTCTATATATTTTTTGGGTTTCGTTATTAATTTGCCGCAAATAAATTCGTGCACTTTATTGTTTAATAATACGAACACTTTTAAATACGTCATTATTAGATATTTGGAGTATATAAACACCCTTTGTAAGTTCATGGAGTGATATAATACTGTGTTGATTTTGTTTTTCTTTATGCAGTATTATTTGCCCCTTTGCATCCAATACCATAATATCCAATAATTGATCGCTATTGCTATTTATGCTGATATAATTGCTCGCAGGGTTTGGATAAACATTTACTGTAAATTCATTATTATCGGCTATTTGACCTGTTCTTATATCCGATAAATCGAATTTGCCGTCAAAGTCCACTTGTTTCAAACGGTAATAATAGGTTATGCCGGGTTTTACATCATAATCTTTATAATTGTAATTAATTATGGTGTTTGAGTTTCCCGCTGCAGCTTTTACGGCAATGGTTTCGAAATGCTCGGCATCTACGGAGCGTTGTATTTGAAACTCCATGGAGTTTATTTCGCTAACGGTAGTCCAAAACAAATCGATGGATTGTTTATCGGATTCTACCCCAAAGGAGAGCAATTCCACAGGCAAAGGTTGTGCGCCGTCCGCAATATCTCTTGCACCGAAAACGCTAAAAGTACCCTGTGTAGGAGGTGTAACGGTGTTTGTGTTTGTATTCACGCCCGATGATGCCTGATAAACCGTCCCTGAGCTCGATTTGGTTGGCAGCAAGTCGGCTTCGTTTCCTACCACATCGCCTTGAACGTAAGTGTAATTGCAGTCGTATGCTATCAAACCGCCAATACCGCTTTGGTCAAGTGTCCAATTGCGGTTAACGTATGATGTGGACGACAATTCGGGCAAGCAACTATTGCTTACTTTCATCGATACCCATGCAGCGGAACCTATTGAACCGCTTATTAAATCAAATGTGAAAGGGCTGTAATTCGATGCATCGCCCACCGGGAAGGTAAAACTGCCTGTTGACGAATATTTTTTCTTTAAAACACCTGTGCCTGAGGTGACGATATAAGATGAAGATCCGGCTCCGCTAATGCTTGCGGAGGCTTCCAATGTAAGGTCTTTACTTCCCAAATCAATATTTCCGGATGTCATTGTAAGTGTGTTGCTCACGAAAATATTGCTGTTACTCACATTCACGGTGCCGCTGCTTTTATTTATGGTAAGATTGTAAAAATACACCGAATTGCTGCCGTTTACGGATTGCGATGATGTTCCCGTAAATTCAACCTTAGTGGATGTTCCGCTAAGCAAGGATCCCGAAGCCGCATTGTTGGTGAAATCGCCGCCGCTTAGTCGAAGGGTGCCTGAGCCGCTGATTGCGTCATTGGCAGTTGCCGTGTTTGTCAAACCGTTAGTCGTTACCATATAGGTCCCCGAGTTTATAACCATATAGCTATTTGATGATTGTTGCAGTTGTGCTTTGCTAAAATTATGACAAAACATAAGAAAGGCAAGGTACAGGATGGGATTTACGTGTGGCTTTTTCATAAGTAAAAAGATTATTTATTGCACGATTAATCTAACTCATACAAATATAATAAATATGTGATTATATCAAATATGATATATGTCAAATAATAGTTTGCCGTAAATCCATTAATCTGCTGTGGCCAAGTAAAATAAATTAATTTAGTTTTTTTTAAAAACTATCAAATCTTCAAAAAACTAGAGATCTTGGATAATAATTTACAAAACCTCCAATTTCTCGCAGACCACTTTCCCGCCCGTAAAAATCTTGACGAAATAAAAGCCTGAAGCGAGTTTTGAGATATCCAATTTGTTGTTTTTGTTTTTTAATGTTTTGCTCAGCTGTTTTTGGCCGTCCAAGGAGTAAAATTCAACTTTACAATTATTAGTTCCGGTTTGGCTCAGTTTTATATTCAGGGTGTTGCCCGCAGGATTGGGATAGATTTCAGGGCGCTCCGCCGCTTGCTCTTCCATCCCCACGTTTCCCACGTAATATCTTGCTTCCCAACCCTCGTCGCTGCCTGAGGGGCTTGTGGCAAAAATGATAAGCATGGCACCGTGCGTGGCCGAGACCGAAGGCGGTATCTGATGACCGGAATATGAAGCGAGCAAGACCGAAGGCGATTGCGTGGGGTCGTAGATTTTTACCCAATCCTTACCTTGCTCGGTTTTAAATTTACTGAAGTTCAATTTGATGCCCTGCGCTCCTTGCCCGTCGATGAACCACTTGCAGAAAGAGCCGTTGTTGTATTTGTTGGTGTCGCTGCCGTCGGAGAAAACGCCGGTGGGTCCTGTGAGCGTCATGGTGCCTTGACAAAAGACGGGTTTTTTGGTGCTGAACGAGGCATCGAAACCTTCGTCGGTGCCGCTGCCGTTGCTTTTAAAACGAATAAGCATTTGCTGTCCCGTGGATTTTATATCCGGCGGCAAATTTTGTCCCGTGAAATTTCCCAAAACGGAATCGGCGGTGCTGCTGCCGTCGTAAACGGTTACATAGTCGCCCGTGTCAAGCGAAAACTTGCTAAAGGAAAGCTTTATGTATTGAACTAATTCCGAGGGAGATATAAGCCAGTAGCAATCGCTGTTGTTGTCGTAATCCGCCGGCCCCGAGCCGTCGAAGATAACGCCGTTCAAGGAGCTTATGGTTTTCATAGGTGAGCATCCATAGGGATATTTCGAAGGGTCGGGCACTATGTTAAAAATGGCACCTTGGCCGCCGGAGAAGTCGTTGCCTCCCGGATTCAGGTTGTTCAGATAGAAATAGCCGTTATAGGCACCGCTCCAGCCCCAGTTGAAGTGGAAATAGCCGTAGCCCTGATATCCGTCGAGGTTAAAAGCATGACCGGCACCGTTTCCGGTGGTGGGATAGCCGTGGTAATATAGCGGTATGCGGTTGCCCAAACTCTGCATCAGTTTGGCATTCCACTGATTGTCGGTATATGATGCTTTGTCGTCTATATAAACGCTGTTGCTGTATCCGAAATATGTCTTATAGGCTGTAACACAGCGATTTGACCACGCTCCCGAACCTGAAGGGGAGTAGTGCATGTTCACGGAAACGCCGCAATGATAAAGCAGTTGAGCTATCTCGAAATTGCCGCTGTTGGGCATTTTGTTTGCCATTTCATTCCATTTGTAAGTGGTGGCACCGAAGTTAGCCGACAGCGAGCCGTAAACTTGATGCGTGTAGGAATGGGTGCCGTGCCCCTGCTTGGGATATTTGTAGTAATACATCACCTGAGCCATGGCAACGGCAACGCAGCCGGCGTAAACATGGCCGCCGGGTCCCAGCTGGTCGGCGGGACACAGGGCGTTGTATTTTCCGCCTTGGTCCCAAGTGCTAAGTAACAGCGGGTCAACGGATTTGCCGTTGAAGATTTTTAAAGAGCCCTTGCCTTCCGGTTTCAAAGCAGCCCACATGCTGTCTATTTGGGCTGTGGCTTTCAAATGCAAATTTCTTATTTCCTCAATTTGTTTTTGATAGCCGTCCAGCCATTCCATAAAAGCGGGAGCGGGATTGTCGAAATCTATTTTTCCCGAAAAAGAATAGGCCGTAACGGGGACGGCAGCATCGTCGCCCGAAACTATTACAAAGCCGTCCGGCTGCATATTGATAATGTATAAATCCGTTTTGCCCTTGCTTTTTCTCTCTAAAACCGAACTTACGGCAATGGCTTTGTAGTCCGTATGTTTCTTTTGATTTATCCGCTCGTAATAGAAGTTTTTTGCCGCCAAAATTGCGGTTTTGCGGTCAACGTCTTTTGAAAAACCCTTGGCTAAGCCGGATAAAATAATGATTGTGAGTATGTAAAGTGTTTTTGTGCTCATAGTTTGCTCAGATGTTTAATTGTGGCAAAGATATATATTTAAAATGTTTGGGGTTTAAAATGTTTGGGGTTTAAAATGTTTGGAAGTTAGAATGTTTGGAGTTTAAAATGTTTGTAAGTTAGAATGTTTGGAAGTTAAAATGTTTGGAAGTTAGAATGTTTGGAAGTTAGAATGTTTGGGGTTTAAAATGTTTGGAAGTTAAAATGTTTGGAGTCCGGCGACAAAGCGCTGTATATAAGGTTCACCTCAATTTGAAATGTTAGCGGATATAAGGGACTCCTGATTTATGCTAAAAACCTTATGTGCGACACTGTAAAAAGAATTTTATTTTTGTTGCTCATTCATTAAACCGAATTATGAAAATTTTAATAAAGAACATAAAGGAGCTTGTAGGTATCATCGAGTCGGGTGAAAATTACAAAGCCGGCGAGGATATGCAAAAGTTGTCCTGCATAAAAAACGCTTTCTTAATCACCGATGGCGACAAAATTTCTTCCTTCGGAAAAATGGAAGAGTTGAGCCCAAGCCGCTATGACAAGGAAATAGATGCTTCGGGGAAATTCGTTTTTCCTTCTTTTGTGGATTCGCA
>CAZPGC010000061.1:0-4775 GCA_964585875.1 uncultured Prolixibacteraceae bacterium
GGGTCTTCAGACCCGACGAAGCAAGCTTGTCGGGATGCCTCCGGCATCCAAATCATTCATCCAATCAATCAAATCATTCATCCATCCATTCATCCATTCATCCATTCATCCATTCATCCATTCATTCATTCATTCATCCATTCATTCATCCATTCATATCGACGAAGCAAGCCTGTCGGCATGCCTCCGGCGTCCATCCTTATGTAAATTTCCTTATCTTTGCACAAATTAACTTTTAATCAACGCAACCATGAACACTCTAACAATCAGAAATTCAAGTCTTTATCTTGCCATTCACGGTTTTACATCCATTTTAATCGGGCTGGCTTTTATTCTTATCGACACCTCCGATATGCTGAATACCATAGTTCAAATTTTCGGAATCGTCACCCTTTTGATTGGAATAGTGGTTGTTTGGCGCAGCCTGCTTATCAATAAAAATACTGCTCCGAATCTTAAAACCCTAATGTTGATGCAGGGCATTCTCTTGTTGGTAATTGGCTTATTTACAATATTTTATCATGATTTTATGATAAAGTTCGTGATGCTTTTCATAGGCATTTGGGTTATAATCTCGGGAGGTTATCAAACCTATTACGGGTATAAAGCTTCGGGCTATATCAAATCCAACAAAGTGCTGATAGTCAACGGTATTTTCCTTTTAATAATAGGGTTTATCATTGCTTTCCGCCACGAATTGTTTTTGGACATCCTCGGCAAAATCATCGGTTGGGTTAGTTTGCTGACGGGTATTGTTACCCTGTTTTATGCCCTGACGATTTACCAAAAAAGAAATGATTTCGAGGACGCTGAGATTCTTGATGAGTGATTTCTCAAAATTTTACCGAATATCCGAAATGAATTTTTGAATTTCCGAAACGCAGGCTGTTGTTTTGTTGCCTGCCTATGGCGTAAAAAATCGACATTATTCCCGCACCGGTATCGAAATTCATGCCTGCCCCGAACCCCATAGGCCAATCGCTTGAAAATCCGGCTGTTGTTTTCTTTTCGGTATAGGCGAAATTATAGAAAAGCGTCAGATTTGAATTGCGCGCAAAGAGAAAACGATACTCGATATCGAAAACTGAATACGACGAGCACCATATACTTTGTTCGTCGAAACCGCGCAATGATTTAAAGCCTCCTATTCTGAAAAGCTCGTTGTTGTAAATCTCTTGCGAAAGTAAAACGGCCGTGCTGTTTAGAAGTCTCATCGTCGAATTTTTGAAAAGCGGTATAAACCATTCCGCATTAAAATTTCCCAAGGCCCGTGCGGGTTTTATTCCTTGCGTCCTGTTTTGTTCATCACCATTGGTCTTTTTGTTTCCGGCTTCCACGCTGCCTTTTACGGCGTAGCCCTTGCGCGGATTTACACGATAGTCCAGCGCAGCATATCCGAATCCCACTCCGAAGGTATTCGACGAAAACTCTTGTCGGGTGCTGTCTTTGTTGCCGGCCACAAGCTGCGAGGTGAAAAAGGTGGCCTGCGCCGAGATAAAGTTGTCGGGGGTAAAACGGTAAGCTGCCAAAGGCTTGTTGCTGATGTTCATAAACGAGGAATCCTGACGGTAAAGGTCAAAGGTATAGTCGATTCCGAAACGGCTCTTGAACAAATACGGTTGCGAGTAAAATATGTTCAAACTTTGGTTGCCGGTTGTGGGGCGCTGCCAGTTGATTTTGAATGTCTCGCCGCTTTTTAAGGAGTTCGTAAGTTTTAGCTTGAAATTTCCGTTTACCGCCAATTTTCCGGTTTGGGCATCGGTGTAAAATCCTACAATGCCGTCGAAAGTATTTGATTTATTGTTGTTTACAGTGAGCTTAACAAGCGCGGTGCCTTTGCCGAACATTATTTCGGGAGCTTTTTTCATCGATAGAAATTCCGGGTTGTTTATGTTTTTGCTCAGGGCGGCCACTTTTGCCTCGTTGTAATTGTCGCCCGGACGAATACCGGTAAGGTTGTAAATAAAATACGGGGAAATGTCTGCAGTGCCGTTAATTAACACGGTGTCAATAACAACGGGCTCTTTTTTATCAACGCTCATCAACGCCCGTATTTTGTTGTCCTCAATTTTTATGCTGTCGAGTTTAACCGCGGCAAAAGGGTAGCCCCTGTTTTCGTAATAAGAAAGCACAAGGTCGAATAAAACATTCAAGCGGGCGGTAGAAAACCCGACATCGGACAGTTTCTCTTGTCTAAAACCCTTTTCGGAGAGGGCAGCTTTGGCTTCCGGTGAAAAATCAAGGCTGTGCCAAATGTATTTCTGTCCTGTGAAGACCCACACTTTCAGCTTGTTGCTGTCGGCTTCACTGCTGTCTATCCTCGCCGCTATAAAGCCTTTGGCGTAGAGAGTGTGCAGGATGAAGTCTTGGATTTGCTTCTGTGTCCCGGGTGTAATTTTTTTATAAAAGGCTTCTTTCGCGATGCTTTCATCGCCCCCCTTGCCGTTGAAAACGGTTTCCACGGAGTTAAAGACCTGCTGTGCCGACGCAATTTGCGTAAGCATAAAAAAAAGCAATGATAAAAAGCCTTTTAGTCTCATCATTCGATAGCCCAGTTTATAGGTTTCATCCCTTTGGAGTTTAGGTAATCGTTTGTCTTGCTGAAATGTTTGCAGCCGAAAAAGCCTCTGCTCGCCGATAAGGGAGAGGGGTGTACTGCTTTGAGTATCAGGTGTTTGTTTTCGTCAATCAAGCTTGCTTTGTTTTTGGCATAGTTTCCCCACAGCAAAAAAACCACATTTTCTTTTCTTTCGGCCACGGCTTTTATGGCCGCATCGGTGAAGGTCTCCCAACCTTTGCGTTGGTGCGAGCCTGCTTGGTGCGCCCTTACCGACAGAGTGGCGTTGAGCAGCAGCACCCCTTGGTCGGCCCAGCTCTCCAAATTGCCGTGGGTAGGGTATTTTATCCCTATGTCAGTGGTCAGTTCTTTGTAAATGTTGCGCAGCGAAGGAGGAATCTCCACACCCTTGGGCACCGAAAAACACAAGCCGTGGGCCTGCCCGGGATTGTGGTAGGGGTCTTGACCTATTATCACCACCTTAACCTTGTGGAACGGCGTTCTGTTAAAAGCTTCGAACATCTTGCCGCCCGGCGGATATACGGTGTATTTTGCTTTCTCGGCCACAAGAAATTCTTTCAGCTTGGCAAAATATGCCGCTTTAAACTGCGGCATTAAAACCTCTCGCCATCCTTCTTCTATTTTAGGATTTATCTCTGTCATACGCTTTGAATTTTGAAGCCACTAAGTTACCCAAAATGGCTTTTGTAAAGCATTGAAAATTAAAAGATATGAATAAAATATTGGATATATGCCCGTCTTTTTTATATATTTGTCTGGAAATTAAGTATTTTTGCCGAATGTTTAAGAGAAACAAACTAACACAAAGGTTATGAAGAAGAGAAATTTAATTTTACTGGCTTTGTTGATTTTCGGTGGAATTGTGATGTCGTCATGCAGAAGTCGCAATCCGCATTGCCCCGGTGTGAGTCACTATAAACAACCTGTGGAAAGCCTTCATAATAAGTAAGTTACATGAGTAGAACTTTCAGAAATATTGCCATCTTTTTTCTTTTATCGCTATCGCTGCAAGGCTATTGTCAACAACCCGACAACAGCCCCAAGGATGTTTTGTACAAAAGGGAAAGAAGCGGTTTTCTGGAATTCAGGTCCAACGGTTGGGGCTTTGGTTATCGTTTGGGGAAATTTAAAACGGGTTTCAAAAAGAAGACTTGGGATTTGAGTTTTTCCTTTGTTCGCGATATCAAGCAAATCAAAGTGGTGCCCATAAACAAAGCCTACGGTAGCAGGTATTATTTCGGAAAGTTGATTTATTTTTACAACCTTAAGGCTTTGTACGGAACGCAAAAAGTCATAAGCACCAAGCCTTATTGGGGAGGGGTGGAGATTCGCCGGTTTTTCTTCGGCGGCGCAAACCTCGGCATCGGTGTGCCTGTTTACGTTTATGTTTATAATTTCGATGACGGTGCCGGAACAACCCTCGAAAAGTTCGACCCGCAAAAACACGATTACCAAGATATTTATGGAAAAGGGCCTTTCACAAAGGGACTTAGCGAATTAAAACTTTATCCCGCCTTGAGTTTCAAAAGCGGCCTGAATGTGGAATACGGTATGCTTTCGTCGGTTACCAAAGCCGTGGAAGCCGGTTTTCAACTCGATTTATACCCCATTCCCGTACAAATAATGGGTTTCAAAGACCCTTCTTATTTTATGGCATCCATATATCTTGCTTTCCATTTCGGGCGCAGATATAATAGATAGTGTCTGTCCGTAAAGTCATTAAAATCAAAAAACAATCTTTTCGCGCCTTTTTTCATTTTCAGAAGCAAAAAATCCTTGCCTTGTAAAAAATTCGATAGTTTTTTCACAAGTGTCAAAAGGTTATCAATATTTTTTTGAAAACTTAAAAGTAAATAATGTTGAGAAAAAATAAAAAAGGTGTAAATTGTGCCGTTTTTAAAGCAGGAACTAACTTGAAATTTTAAAATGATAAAATATGAGATTTAAAAGTTTATTATTTGGATTTGCATCCATAGCAATGCTTGGCGGAATTGTATATTTCTTCGCGGGGCAAAACATTGTAAATCAAAACAATACAACAGTATTTAAAGACGCTCCCATTGAGCACGGAATAATGGGTGCCATCAATTATTACAGGCATATCAAAGCCGACCCGGCCACGGGAACAATCGATGTAAAAAAGGTCAGAAAAGCACGGAAAGACCTTAAAAATTTATCGTCGTCAAAGGCTTTAAAT
>CAZPGC010000061.1:4875-13037 GCA_964585875.1 uncultured Prolixibacteraceae bacterium
AAAAGGGCTGAAATTGCTATTTATCCCAATGATGATAAAAATATTTATGTGGTGATTGTGAAAACCGACGGCTCATTGCAGGGCATTTATCACACCACCGATAATGGAACACATTGGAGCTTGGTAGGCCCCGGCGGCAGCCCCTCTTTCGAGTTGTTTGGCTCTAACAAACAAGGCTGGTACGATTGCGCCATTCTCGTTAGCAAATCCAATCCCGACCTTGTTTTTGTGGGCGGCATTAGCATTTGGAAAGGACAGAAAATTCAATCGGGAGCACCCTATTCGTGGACACAGATTTCTTCACAGAATAAGTTCTACTCAAATGGCACTCCCAATCCTCATTATGTTCATGCCGATGTTCATGCTTTGGTACAAAATCCGTCAAACAATGCCGGTTTTATGATAGGTTGCGACGGCGGTATATTTGAAACCGGAAATAACGGAACTTCTTTCAATTCAAAAAATATAAACTACGCCGTAACTCAGTATTACGCAGTGGCTTGCTCTCCCGACGGCTGGGCCATGGGAGGAACGCAGGACAACAGTACTCCTTATGTTGACGGCTCGGGAAACAACCCCAAAGAAGCGCGTGTTCTTTACGGCGGCGACGGCGGATGGGCTGCTTTTTCTTCCTTAAATCAAAAAATGCTCTTTGCCACTTCGCAATACGGTTATGTCGGACGCTCAAATGACAACGGAAGTACTTGGCAGCGCCCCACAATGGCAGACGGCAGCACCCCCGATTTCTTCAACAGCGGTATGATTAGCGACAACGTCAACAACCAATCCGCCTTTGTTACTCCCTTCGTTCTTTGGGAAACAAGAAATTTCCCCAACTCAATCGATTCGGTAACTTATATTGCCGACACCACTTATGCGGTAGGCGATACCATTTGGCCGAGGAGCAAGTTCAACGCCTCTTATCCCTTCCCCGTTTCCGTAACTTCGGCATTGAGTACGGGCGATACCGTGAAAGTTCAAGACCCTATAAAATCAAGGTTTTTCCTCGGTGCCAAAAACGGCATCTACATGTGCGACCAGCCTTTGTACTACAGCGGCAAGCCTCCGAGATGGTACAAAATAGCTTCCGTTTCGGGAACGGTGTGGACTCTCAGCCTTTCCAAAGACGGCGACGTGCTTTACTTTGCCGTTAATAATGTGCTTTATCGCCTGTCGAATCTGCTGGCAGGACAAGATTCCACAACCTTACAAACGGGAGAGCCGGGTTATGTGCTGCAACTCAGCAATATAAAATCTTTCTCCGGCATAATTACTTCCATAGCCGTTGACCCCTCCGATGCCAACAAAGTGGTGGTTACTCTCGGCGGCTTCTCGGGCGGATATTCTCATGTTTATTACTCGCAAAACGCTACGTCGGCCACACCTTCCTTTGCTTCAAAGAAAGGTAACCTGCCTTCAACCCTTCCCGTTTATGCCTCCCTCATACCCATCAGCAATCCTAACATTGTCATCATCGGTACCGAGTACGGCATTATGGCAACGGAAAATATTATGGCAAGCTCGCCTTCATGGTCCGACCAAAATACGGGTGTTGACGATAAAGTGCCTGTGTTTATGTTGAGGCAACAAATCTTTCAGCAGCCATGGATTAAAGCCGGTCGTTGGAGTGAAGGAAATTTTGTAAGTCAAATCTTCCCCGGAATATATAATTACGGCGAAATTTATGCCGCCACTCATGGTCGCGGACTTTTCAAATGTACCGACTTTGTGGGATTCAAAGAAATTGACGGTAACAAAACGACCTTCAAGTCCAAAATCAAACTCTATCCCAATCCTGTACATTCAAAGGCCACCGTCGAGTTTGACATGACAAAGCCCGCAAGTGTTACGGCCAAGATTTTTGACGTAAACGGCAGGTTTGTAAAAGTTGTTGACTTCGGTAATTTGCCGGCAGGAAAACAAAAGCAAAATATTGACGTTAACGGACTTAACAATGGAATTTATATCCTGCAGTTAACCAACAATAAGGAAATCAAGGTTGCCAAGTTTATTGTAAAATAAATTTAAAACCGGAATATAAAGGGAAAACCCTCGCGATTTTCGTGGGGGTTTTTCATTGACAAAAACAGCCCCGATGGAAAAACATATCCTTTCCAAATCGACATTTATAAAAGGAGAGCAGTGCTTGAAAGCCTTGTATCTTTACAAAAAAAGATACTTCTTGCGCGATAAAATGCCTGCCGAGAGAATTGCCACCTTCACGAGAGGCACAAGGGTGGGAGAGATGGCAAGGATGCTTTTTCCCGGTGGTATTGACTGCGGGGCACGTTCTCCGAGGCAATATGCCAAGGCTGCGGAGAAAACCGCAAAAGCCGTAAGTGACGGAGTGAGCGTAATTTATGAGGCCTGCTTTTTAAAACATAACACCCTTGTTTTTTTGGATATACTTGTGAAGAAAGACGACGGATGGCATGCCTACGAAGTGAAAAGTTCGCTTGCTTTGAGCGAAACATATTTTAAGGATGCCGCCTTGCAAAATTATGTGATACGCGAGTCGGGGCTTGCTCTTAAATCTTTCAACCTCGTGCACATCAACGCTGATTACGTGATGGAAGGGGATATTGATTTGCATAAAGCCTTTGTTATTCAGGATGTTACTGATGTTGTTTCTTCAGGTTATCGTGATATCGGGGAAAAAATAAAGCGGCAAATAGAAATTTTGGACGAAGCGCATTCCCCAAAGATAGAGCCCGGTTTGCATTGCCGCCGTCCTTACGATTGCGATTTCATAGGTTTTTGTTGGAAGAATATTCCGCAAAAGTCCGTTTTTGCCCTGCCCTCGCTTTCTTTTGAAGAAAAATGGGACATTTATAAAAAGGCGGGTAACGACTTTGAGCGCTGTGTGGAGCTCTTGGGCGAAAACGAAATCGCAAAAAAACAGGCGACTGCAATGTGGCGTAATAAAACGGTGATTGACAAAGAAAGATTAAGTGATTTCTTATCGGCCGGCGATGCTGATAAAGTCTTTTTGAAATTGCTGACTTTCGCCCCCGCCATTCCGCTTTTCGAAAATACAAAACCCTATAGCCATCATATCTACGGCTTTATCATGGAGCGTTTTGATTCAGGGAATAAGCTCACGGATAGCGTCTTGTATATCTCGCAAAATCTTGAAAGCCCTCATTCAGAGACCCTTACGCGGCTTTTATCTCTCTTGAGAAACGACGACAGCATTTTTTATTATGATGTCGCGGAGCTGACGGGAAGCTATGACTTACCCGCTGCTGCCCTAAATATTAAGGATTTGTTTTCGCAAGGGATTTTGTCATTTCCCCGGCTTGAGAATTATGGCTTTTCTGCCGTTTATCGTGCGGTGACAGGTAAAGCGGCCTATTTTACTAAAATCATGATTGACAGGCAATCCGCCAATGTTTACGAAAAGTTGTATCGCAATGGATTTAATTCCGGCGAGGAATTTTCGCAAATAGAGACCTATCTAAACGAATGGGCGAAATATTTTAGGAATCTATTTTTTACTTTGGAAAAATTTAAATAAAAAATACTATGGTTAATAAGTTGATTATCACGATTTTATTCTTTTTGTTCTTTTTTAATGCCGAAGCTCAAATTGTTGTTAAAGCTCCGGGAGGAGGCAAGAGTGAAAATTTCGGCTCGGGAAACCTGAGCGTCAGCACATTTGTTCTAAAAAACGGAATGAAGGTTTATTTAAACGAGGACCATTCCATGAACAAAGTTTACGGAGCGGTGGTTGTGCGCGGCGGTGCCAAATACGACCCCCAAGATGCCACGGGCATAGCTCATTATCTGGAGCACATGCTTTTTAAAGGAACGGAAAACATAGGCACCACCAATTACAAAGAGGAGAGGATATGGCTCGATTCGGTGGCTTTTATGTATTCCATGTTGCCCTATGCCAAGGGTGACGAGCCTTACCGGCAAAGGATTTTGAAGAAGATAGATTATTACTCGCAGAGGGCTGCCGAATTTGCCATTCCGGGCGAATTCGACAATCTGATAAGCGAGTTGGGAGGCACCGGTTTGAATGCCTTTACCGACTACGAAAAAATCGTTTATCACAACTATTTTCCGGCGGAGAATCTAAAACCGTGGCTCGAGCTTTATTACGAACGTTTTTCGCATGCCGTCTTTCGTTTGTTCCAAACGGAATTGGAAACCGTTTACGAAGAAAAAAACATGTCGCAGGACAATATGTTTCGTCAGGTGTATGAGAAACTTTACAAAAACTTCTATCCCACAACGGTTTACGGAAAGCAAACGGTCTTGGGTTCCGTTGAACATTTGAAAACTCCGTCTATTTATAAAATGGTGTCGTATTACAAGGAGCACTACGTGGCCAACAACATGGCTTTGATACTCATCGGCAATTTCGAGAGTGCGGAGGCGCGTGCCGAGATTGAACAAGTTTTCGGGAAGTATCGTTACGGCGAGCGGCAGAATTTCCCCGTGGAAAGCGAAAAAGCTCTCCAAGGACGAAAGCAGGTGGTGGAGCGTCTTACTCCCGTGCCTGTTGGGATAATTGGCTATAGGACCACCGGTGAGTTTTCAGATGACAGGCCTGCAATTGACCTGATGTCGGCAATGCTTTCAAACGAAAACAAAACCGGTTTTCTCGACAGCCTGCAAAACAAAAACAAGTTGCTGTATTCCGCCGTTTTGGCTGACTACCACAGCGACCTTGGCGGCCTTTTCGTTGCCTATGTTCCGCATTTTCCGTTTCAATCGCTGAAAAAAGCCGAAAAAATCATCACGCAGCAGATAGCAAGAATAAAAAACGGCGATTTCTCCGATGCGTTTTTCAAATCGGTGAAGAAGTCGCTTTTGAAAAATAATTATCTGCAATTGGAGTCGCCGCGGAGCCGAATGGTTTTGATAGCCGATGCTTTTGTGGCCGGAAAAAATCCCGATTTTTTCGGCTACAACAAAAAAATAGAAATTCTTTCCAAAGCAGATATTATGCGCCTTGCAAGTCAATATCTTGCGGATAATTACTTGTCGTTTCACTCGAAAATGGGCAAGTCGAATCCCGTGAAGTTGAAAAAACCCGAATTTACTCCCGTAAAACCGAGAATTGACAAGGGTTCAACGTATGCCCAAACTTTTTCGCGTAAATTGGGACCCGGTGTGGTGCCCAAATATCTTGTGAAAAACAAGGATTATTTTATGGAGGAGCCGGCTAATAACCTTACCTTTTACTACGTGAAAAACCCTTATAATCAAATATTTACATATAAAATAAAGATTTATGCCGGCGACAACACCATTCCGGGACTTTCTCTTGCCGCCGAGTATTTGAATAATGTGGGAACCGAAAAGATGAAATTTTCGGAGTTTGGAAAGAAGTTGCAGGAAATGGGTACCGACATAAGTTTCAGTGCCGATGAAAATTATTTTGTCGCCACTGTTACAGGTTTCGACAATCAGTTTGAGGAAAGCCTGAAAATGTTGGCGGATTTGCTGAAAAGTCCGGAGAAAAACGACAAAATTATTAAACAACTTGTTGGCGACAGAAAGGTGGAAGACAGGGTGTTGAAACGCGATGCGGCTTCAAAAGCGAGGATGCTCGCCGCTTACGGCATGTATGGCGACAACTCGAGATTTAAAAACAGAATGAGTTTGAAACAGATAAAAAGGCTTAAGAGCAAGGACTTGATAGCTATGATTAACAGTGCTTTGGGCTATAAAAGCGATTTGTCGTATGCCGGCACCTTACCGCTCGAAACCGTTGAGAGTTTGGTGCTGATAAACAATGTGTCGGCAAAAAACCTAAGGCAAAACTTGCCTTTGATAAAAAGCTTGCAGGTGCCGCAGGGCTACACTGTTTATTTTTTGAAAGATAAGAAGGCTGTGCAAAGCCAAATAAAAATCGTTGTACCCTCACGTGCTCTTTGGCAGGAAGAAAGACCGGGAATTAAGGCATTCAACAATTATTTTGGTATAGGGCTTAACTCTATGGTATTTAAAGAGATACGTGAATATCGCTCCTTGGCATATTCGGCATGGGCATATTTTTCCGTGCCCTACGATTTTTCAAAGCCGGGACATCTTTACGGCTCTACATCCACGCAGGCCGATAAGACCTTGGAAACCGTGAAGGTTTTCAGCAACCTGTTGGATACCATGCCTAAAGACAGTTACCGAATGTCGATTGTGAAAAAATCCTTGATAAATTCCATAAACTCAAACATTCCCGATTTCAGACACATGGCCGATTTGGTTGCGTATTATCGTCTTTCGGGCTATACAAGCGACCCGAGGGAAAAGGATTATGAATATTTTTCAAGAATGAAGTTGGGTGATATTCAGAGTTTTTTCGATATGAATGTGGCGGGACGCTACAGGCTGATAAACATCGTAGGCGACCCCGATAAGTTTGATATTAAAAAGTTATCGCAATTTGGTGATTTTAAGGAGTTTAAGCTGAAAGATATCTTTACGAAATAGTTTTGAAGATATAGCAACGAACACTAAATTCAAAACTGTAATGTAATGCTAAAACTTGTTGTGTCTGAAAATACAGACATCAAAGGTTATAAGGCAGTTGTCGGGACAACCCGAACCCCAAACTGCAAACTCAAACCGCAAACTCAAACCGCAAACCGCAAACCCGAACCGCAAACCGCAAACAGCAAACAGCAAACAGCAAACCCTCTCAGTCTCCCGTTGTGCCGTATGTCATTAGTCTGAATGTGGCTTTAACAGGTTGATGGTCGGAGTAGTTGAAGCCGTAGTCTAAATTTTTAACACCCAAAATTTCGATATTTGGCGAGAGCAGGAAAAAGTCGATAACTGTGGTAGGCGTATGCCCCTGTTTGTAAGCCGTTTTGTTTCTTCTGTTAGTGGGCGAGCCGTTGTCGAAGGCCCATTTCCAGTCTTTCATAAACGAAGAGGCTATGTCGCTGCGACTTTTGTTGTCCATTATGTCGCGGGAGAAAGCCGCCTTAAAACCGGGGGGACACTGATTCCAGTCGCCGCCCACAATCACATAGTTTCCCTTGCGGTATTCATTCTCTATGAAAGCTTTAAGTTGCTGCATTTGTGCGGCTTTCAGCGTGCCGTCGTCATAGGCGGAGTTGTGTGTGTTGATGAGTACAAGAGATTTGCCGTTGGAGAGCATGAATTTTGCTTCCATAAAGCAGCGGTCGAGCATAAAGAGGCTCTTCGGCCATGCGTAATTGCCTTTGAAACTGTGCCTTACGACAGAAACAGGTTTGTGACGGGTGAAAGTAACGAGGCCGCTTTCCACCGCGCCCATGGGTTTTTTCAAGGGCACGGGCACAAAAAACACGCGATAATTGGGAGCATAAAAATGTTGAAAATCCGGCATTGCCTTGGAAAATTCTTCCATTTCGTCGCGGTGATACGAGCGGGTGGAGTTGCGATCGACCTCCTGAAGCAACACAAAATCAACGTCGCTGTTCTCTTGCAATATTTTTTCCACACCCTTGATATTGTTCTCGACTACTTTTTCGGAGGGATAGACTTGCTTACCTCCGCTGTAGAAAAAATCCATCTCCTTATTAAGTCCGCAATAGCCTATATTCCAGCTTAATATGGATATTTTCAAGCCTGAGGAATCCGTTTTCAGGGGAGTGTATTCGCCTTCCGGCGATTTTTCAATAAGGCTTTCGGGAGGCGGCGTGTAGTCGCTTATTGTGGCATAAATCAAAAAGGCGGCAAATAAAATCAGAGCAGCCGCAACGATTGTAAAGAAAATCCTTTTAACCTTTTTCATAAGAGTGCTTTTGTTGGGATTGATATATTATGAAATTCCTTGAATATCAGACCTTTCAATCGTTTAAGACCTTATCCATCAGCTTTTCTTTACCCTCTTTCACCATGGGGAAAAGCGCCGGAGCTATTTTTTTTACGGGTTCGTAAAGCAGGGAGCCTTTCTGCAGTTCTTTGCTTATGATTTTGTCTTCGGCATCGAAATTACCGAGAATCATAATCAAAACACTGATGACAAATGCAACTTTTATGAGCCCGAAAGCGGCACCCGCAAGCTTGTTTACAAAGCTGAGCAATAGCAAGTTAATGACTTTTTCGAGGCTTTTGCCGAAAAGCATAACCAAAACCACCACCAAAATAAATGTAAGGGCAAAGGAAATGATACTCATATATTGACTGTGAAAATCCAGTTTGTCCATCATAAAGTCTGC
>CAZPGC010000061.1:13137-15296 GCA_964585875.1 uncultured Prolixibacteraceae bacterium
GAAATAAAGTTAATCTTGTCGCCGTGTTGAATCACCGAGTTCATATCGTGAGTGTTAACAACGGTAGTTATTTGATATTCACGGGTTATCTCTTCTATAAGTTCATCGATTTTCACTCCTGTTCTGGGGTCGAGACCGGAGTTGGGCTCGTCGCAAAACAGATATTTGGGGTTAAGGGCAATGGCTCTCGCTATGGAAACCCTCTTCTGCATGCCGCCGCTCAGCTCATCGGGCATATTGTCGTTGACGCCGTGCAACTGAACGCGGTCGAGGCAAAACTCGGCACGCTTCATCATTTCGGCTTTGCTCATACCCGAAAACATCTGTAAGGGAAAAAGCACGTTATCCAAAACGCTCATGGAATCGAAGAGAGCACCACCTTGAAAGACCATGCCTATTTCTTTTCTGAGTTCCTTTTTTTGCTTGCTGTTCATGGTGGTAAAATTCCTGTTGTCGTATATCACCGAACCCGAAGTGAGCTCCAACAATCCTACCAAACATTTGATTAACACCGTTTTACCCGAGCCGCTCTGACCTATGATTTGGTTTATTTTCCCCCGCTCGAAGACGATGTTAATGTCTTTGAGTATGTCTTTATCTTCAAAAGATTTGTATAGCGACCGAGCTTCAATCATATCAGAATAAGTTTGGTAATCAAAACGTTAGCAAGCAAAATGGCTATGGAAGAGTAAACCACCGCCTTGGTGCTCGATTTGCCCACAGCCAGGGCACCTCCTTTGACGTAATAGCCCCAAAATGAGGATATTGTAACTATCAGAAAGGCAAAGACCACGGTTTTTATCAGGGCATAAGCTATCTCAAAGGGATAGAAATACAAGTGCATGCCGAGGATGAAATCGTTGGAGCTGACGATATGCCAAATTACGGCTGCCGCATAACCGCCGAGCATGCCCGTTATCATGCTTATCGTTATCAAAAAAGGAAAGGAAATAAGGGCGGCGATAATTTTGGGCAGAATGATATGCGATGCCGAATTGACACCCATAATCTCCAGAGCATCAATCTGTTCCGTTACACGCATGGAGCCTATTTGCGATGAGATGCTGGATCCTATTTTGCCGGCAAGTATAAGACTGACGATGGTTGGCGAAAACTCCAATATCAGCGATTCGCGTACGCCGTTGCCTATGGTAAAACGAGGTATTAGCGGGTTTTCGAGGTTGTAGCCTGCCTGAATTACCAACACGGCGCCCATAAAAGTGGAAATTATCAGCACTATGCCGAGGGAGTTGAGCCCGATTAGCGAAATTTCTTCCACCAGCTGTTTGCGAAAATATTTTCCGCTTTGCGGCCTGCCGAAAGCCTTGTACATTAATATAAGGTAGCGCCCGAAGTTGGTAAAAAATCTCATAGCCGATATTTTGCGCTAAATTATAAAAATTGGGCGTAGTGTGTTAACAATAATCCAAAAATCAGCAGCTCTAATTTTTTTCGTAGTCTTTCAAAATGCCGTACTCGGTAAGGTAAAAAGTGAAAAACCACGGGGAGGGTCGCGTTTTAACGGCAATCCAACCGTAATAGGCTTTTTTGTCTTTCATAATCTTAAATCCGATAAAATATTTTTGCTTCGATGAGACGTCATTCCAGTAACCGGTGGACCAGCGGCTGCTATTCTGATATTCTGTATATGAATAAATTACGGATTCTTCGGATGACCAATTTAAAAAAGCGTTTATATAAGTGCCTGAAGGAAGTGTATCGACCCAAGTGCTTGTTGCGTTGGTACATATTTCATTTTCGTGCAAGGGTACAATGGTGAAAGATTCGCAGCTGGCACCCAACATGTAGGGAGAGCACACAGAGCCTTTTATCAAAAAATCTTCAATGTCGTCCTTGTTAAAGTCAAAGCTAATTGTCGTTTCGGTATTTTCAAAAGGGTCGGCGATTGCACAATATGTATCGGGCTTTAAATCAACATATTCTATGCCTGCTCCATATTTCTGTCCCGCAATAATGGAATCGTCCAAAACATAATTTTTCTCTTCCTCTTTTTTTTCACACGATGTAAATAAAAAGAGTGGAATGGCAAATAAAAGGATTGCAAGTATTTTCATAATGTTTTCAGTTTAAAAGATTGGGCCTAAGTCTGATACAAGACGGCCTTTTGCTTGTTGGGTTGTTTGGGATTTGACTTTTTT
>CAZPGC010000062.1:0-2149 GCA_964585875.1 uncultured Prolixibacteraceae bacterium
AAAAAAAACGCCCAATGTTTCCATTGAGCGTTTTTTTGATTTTTCAGCAAAAATCTTAGCTGTTCATCGATATCAAAAACTCTTCGTTCGATTTGGTAAAACGCATCTTATCCTTTAGGAATGTTATGGCTTCCATGGTAGTCATGTCGGCAAGATGATTTCGTAATACCCACATTCTCTGCAAGATATCTTTCTCCACCAACAAGTCGTCGCGACGTGTGCTTGAGGCAACGATGTCGATTGCGGGATAGATACGTTTGTTTGAAAGTTTGCGGTCGAGCTGCAATTCCATGTTACCGGTACCTTTAAATTCTTCAAAGATAACGTCGTCCATTTTGGAGCCGGTCTCGGTGAGAGCCGTGGCAATGATGGTGAGCGAGCCTCCGTCTTCGATATTTCTGGCGGCTCCGAAAAATCTTTTCGGTTTTTGCAAGGCCGTAGCTTCCACACCTCCCGAGAGCACCTTGCCCGAGGCAGGAGCCACCGTGTTGTATGCACGTGCCAAGCGGGTGATGGAGTCGAGAAGAATAACCACGTCGTGACCGCTTTCGGTGAGGCGTTTGGCTTTCTCCAAAACCAAATTGGCGATGCGCACGTGGCGGTCTGCCGGCTCGTCGAAGGTTGACGAAATAACTTCGGCATTGACGCTGCGCTGCATGTCGGTAACCTCTTCAGGCCGCTCGTCGATGAGCAGAATAATCAGATAAACCTCAGGATGATTGGTGGCAATGGCATTAGCTACCTCTTTGAGCAGCACGGTTTTACCGGTTTTAGGCTGTGCCACTATAAGCCCGCGTTGCCCCTTTCCTATGGGAGCAAAAAGGTCGATCAGGCGTGTGGAGATTGTTGACTCGGCATGCCCCGTAAGGTTGAATTTCTCGTTGGGGAAAAGCGGCGTCAGATAATCAAAATGAATTCTGTCGCGCAGCTCCTCGGGGTCTTTACCGTTTATCTTTTCTATTTTGATAAGCGGAAAATACTTTTCGCCCTCTTTGGGAGGACGGATGGTGCCGCGAATTGTATCGCCTGTTTTCAAACCAAACAACTTTATCTGCGATTGCGAAACATAAATGTCGTCAGGCGAAGTCAAATAGTTGTAATCCGACGACCTGAGAAAACCGAAGCCGTCGGGCATAATTTCCAAAACACCATAGCTCGAAGTTATGCCTTCATATTCGCTTGTGTAGTTAAACTGCTTGTCGTTACGGGCTTTCTCGGTAATATTATTTTGAGTTTGTTCGATGCGCTCGTTTCTCTCCTGATTCGAAGAACGCGAATCGCGATTGTAACTCGAATTGTCTTGACGGTTGTCTCTGCCGCGAAAATCAGAACTTTTATCTTGGCGATAGTTGTCTTTATTTTGATCTTGGTTTTCGCGATAGCCGCTATTCTCGCGCCTGCTGTTTCTGTAATCATCGGAGCTCGAACGTTTTTGATGGCCGTATTCGGGTCTCGGACTTCCAGTGCGCAGCTTTATCCTATGGCCGCTGCCGCCACGCTGCGTGCCGTTTTCTTCGCTCCTTTGATATCCGCCGTATTCTTGACGCGGTCTTTCCGCCCTTTGAGGCTCGGCAGGCCGGTTTCCGTTGCTTTCTTCCGAAGCTTCGGATTTAGTTTCCTCCTGTTTTTTATCGCTTTCTGAGCCGGCAGATGCCGCATTCTCATTGGGATCGCTGCTTTTCAGTATCTTACCGTCGGGCGATACTTTAAAAGCCGGCTCCTGCTTGGGTATCCTTCTGCGACGTCGCCTTATTTCTTGATTTTGACGCTCTTGTTCACTAAAGAGGTCCTCGCTACTCGGATTGGCAGCCTGCTGATCCAATATTTTTATAATCAGTTCGTCTTTGTTGATGCCTGTTACTCTCCTGACATTCAACTCTTTAGCAATTGTTCTCAACTCGTCGAGCTTCTTGCTTTTCAGTTCATCTATTTTGTACATAAAATTTTAAATGGAATTATTTCGATATTTTAAATATTTTAAATATTTCAAAGAAAAAATCTTCGTCAGATCCGGAAAATTTATTGAAAAAATTTTGTAATTTACCACCTGTAGTATCAGATTGATACCGGAAATTTGAAGTGCAAATATATAATAATTTTCATACACAAAAATAAATTTAATATTTTTTATAAAATGGTTTAAATCTTT
>CAZPGC010000062.1:2249-15215 GCA_964585875.1 uncultured Prolixibacteraceae bacterium
GTAATACTTTCCCTGCCTTTGGTAAGTACCAGAAAATAAACTCCCGAGCTTAAATTTTCCACATCAATAAACAAGGATTTGGACGATAATCTTCTGATATTCGCCGTGTCTGTTTCTATCATTTTACCCGAAAGGTCATATATTTTCAACTCATAGCCTTTTATTTCTTTTTCGGTATTAACCACAATGCCGCTGCTTGCCGGATTGGGAAATATCTTGAGGGAGGGCTTTCCATAATGTTTTTCAATATTCTGATATACAGGATTATACTCAAAGGGGCCTATGTCGTATGCGCTGCCGTAAGGACGCCCGTGACCGTAAAAGTCGAAAGCCGTGTGCCACTGACTGAGGTCGGCACCGGCATCGATAAGCGGAGAGCCGGGCAAAAGTGTAAAATCGTAAAGCAGGGTGTCGCCGAATCCCAAATTTGCGGCGCTCATCGCCCACATATTATTAAAAGTATCCGCCGAGATATTTTTATCGGTAATCATAATAAAAGCGTCGGCGGGGCCAAAGCTCGTGTTCAGGGTGTCGTAATAACCGTAATTACCGGGCTTAATAATGACATTATTGGCAATTTTGTTGTTTTTCGACAATAAAGAACGAAACCTTATACCGTCGGATTTGGGCTGATAAATAAGATTATTAAAGATAAAAAATGAAGAGTCGGGCCTTATGCTAATGTCATCGACGTAGATGCCGTGTTGCATCATGGTGGGGTCTCCCGGGTAGTAATTATTGCCGGCGTTTATGATTATATTATTGAAAATCAGCTGTCCGCCAAGGCTCGCAAGCACTATGCCCGTGCCGTGGCCACCCGAAATATAGTTGTTATAACAATCGGCTTTGGTACCGCCACCGACCATTATCCCCGACATCTGATTGGGATAATTGCGATAGCTGTCGTTGATTATAAGGTTATCGTGGATACGGGCGTTGCTGTCGGCCGAGCTCAGCTGAATGCCGTCCCAGCCTGTGTTTATTATTTTGTTAAATGAAATATCCACATTATGAAGCAGATGGGGAAAAAGCAGGGTGTCGCCGCCACGATAAGCGATATGCTGCCCGAAATACTTTGTGCTGCCGATATACATCCCTTCGTCACGAATATTGTACAACAGGTTGTTGTGAATATAAACATCCTCCATCAAAAAGCTGTCTCTAACCGAACGGAAAGTGGTGTCGGGGTCGGTTTTGGCATAAATGCCCGCAAGCAGCGTATTGGCTACACGAATATGGTCGATTTCAAAATGATTGGACAAATCGGAAATGCCGATACCGGTACCGTTTTCAACTTTCTGAATATCAATACCGTAAGCCACACTATCAAGGCCGCTTCCCGTTATCCTGAAGTAGCTGCAGTTTTTGGTTGTGATACCGAAATAATGTTGAGTGTTGATGATAACTTTGCCTCCGTAATTGATAAAAACCACAGCCGAATCGGGCTTGCCGTGAATGTTCTCCAACAGCAAAAAATCTTTGTGACCGGCCTTTAAATAAACGGTGTCGCCGGGCAAAACGTTGATATTGGCTCCGCCTTTCAAATAGGTGGCCGAGGAGTCGATATAAACTTGAGCGGAGGCGGTCAAAGCGAGAAACAAACTCGTTATCAAGAGAGCTGTTGTTTTCATACGCCCAAAATTAAGGGAATTGCCACACGGTGTCAAGTTCCTCTTAAAAGAAAATATATCTCCTTAGAAATCAAGATATTCGCGATAGAGAACTTGAATAAAAGCTCTACCGTTTTGCAGCATTCTGAGGCTGTCGGCGGGAGTATCGAAGTGATGGTCCATCATTCTCTCTTGAGTTTTCAGGTACGAATAATAGCCGTGTGGTTCAATCCAACCGTAGCCGTCGTCGAAACCGAAATAAGCAAACTTTTTCACGTTGGGATTAAAAATATTTTTACTCCAGTGATACTTGTCGTAGCTCATATTCAGCTGTGCCAGCAAAGTAGCTGCAACATCAGTTTGCGACATCAAGGTATTGTTGGTCTTGCCGCGGTATTCGGGCTTTAGCACATTACCGTAAAACAACAAGGGTATCCGGCGCACGTCTTTCGAATAATAAGGAAATTTATAGGGCGAAGGGTGACCGTGGTCGGCTACAAAAATAAAGAGTGTGCTGTCGTACCAAGGCTGCTTTTTAGCCTCGCTCACAAAATTATAAATGCAGCTGTCGGAATAATAGATGGAGTTCAAGGTCTTTTTAAACTCTCCGCCGAAAGAGACAAAATCTTGAACGGGCATATCATAAGGAGAGTGCGAGCTGAGGGTAAAAGCCGAGGCGAAAAAGGGCTGAGGATACGAATTGATGTCCTTAAGCAAATGAGCAAGCATATATTGGTCGTGATGCCCAAGGCTGCCCTGTGGCACCGAAGGGTCGAAATCCTTGCCCTCGGTTATTTCATCAAATCCGTTGTAATAAATGTATGCTTTGATGTTTCCGTAAATCAATTGGCCTCCGAAAAGAAATGAGGAATGATACCCTCGCTTTTTAAAGTCCTTAACAATACAGTTAAGTCCGTGATACTTAGCGGGTTGTTTTATTATGGAAGAAAAGGGTGTTGAAGGAGTTGCGCTCAAAACCGCCGATAATCCTTGATGCGAAAGTGTGCCGGAGGCATAGAAATTCGTAAAGAGATAACCTTGGGAGGCCAACTTTGAAAAGCCTTTTGTTATGTGCAAATTGCTACCGAGGGCATCGATGAAATTGGCCGACCAACTTTCCATAAAAATTAGCACTATGTTTGGGCGGTCGGTGGTAAATATCTTCAAAGAGTCGTTCTTCGGAAAATTGTAAAGCTCTGCCACCCTGCGTTTTGCTTCCGGCAAAGGATAATATTTAAAGGGGTTTTCGTTAAGAAATTTTCTGTTTTCCAAAATGCTGTGACCAAGATTCCACGCTGTATTTACCGAGCCGAGATTCACAAAATTCGACTTGGAATGATACGATTGACTTTCGGAAATGGGAATCTGCTGAAGACTGCCGCGCATGGAGCCGAAAATTAAAAAGGGCATTATCAGAAACCACAAAGCACTGAAAACGAGGTTTCTATTGTGTCTTTCATATTTGAAAACACCTACTTTCTTGGAAATTTTTATATATAGAAAACTGAAAACCAAAATGGCAGCAAAGCCGGCGGCAAGCTCGAAAGGTTGAGCCGAATGCATGGCCTCGTCGGGATGCATAACGTAGGTTAAAGCTTTGTAATTCAACTTCATACCCCACTCACCATAAATGGCGATATTGGCCGTTTCGAGAATGATAAGCAGCACGATGATTAAATGGCTGTAAACTTTATTTATATTCCAAAGAAATTTTGAAGGGAAAAGCGAGTAAAAAAGCAGCAGGAAAAAAGGTAAAATCATCACGTAGGCCGTGGCCGAGTTGTCGAGGGGAAGGCCGTAATAAAACGATGAAATCACATCGCCGAAGCCTGCTTGAGCCGATTTATGAAAATAAACCAGAAAAAAGATTATCCTGAAAAGCATTACCACCGAGAAAAAGTAGAGGTATTGCTTGAGAAAGGTTTTTATAACATGTTTTGTCATTTCGATTCCGTATTTTGTAATTTGCTGAGTCTAAAATAGATACCTCTTTTATCCATCAGTTGGCGATGTGTGCCTTCTTCCACTATTTCGCCTTTTTCCATCACCACTATTCTGTCGGCATTTTGGATGGTGGAAAGGCGATGGGCAATAACCAGCGAGGTGCGGTTTTTCATTAATTTTTGCAAGGCATCTTGAACGAGTTTTTCGCTTTCGGTGTCGAGAGCCGAAGTGGCCTCGTCGAGGATGAGGATGGGCGGATTTTGCAACAGGGCGCGGGCTATGGTGATGCGCTGCCTTTGACCACCCGACAGCTTGCTTCCGCGGTCTCCGATTACAGTGTCGTATGCTTCGGGCATCTCGCTGATGAAGTCGTGCGCATTTGCCGCCTTGGCTGCCTCTATGATTTCTTCTTTGCTGCGTCCCTCGGAGCCGAAACTTATATTGGCGGCTATGGTGTCGTTAAAAAGTATCGCTTCTTGCGTTACAATGCCCATCAAGCCACGCAGGTCGCTTATTTTCAACTTTCTGATATCAATATCATCGATTGTTATTTCACCTTCGCTAACATCGTAAAAACGCGGCAACAGGTCGGCTATGGTGGATTTTCCCGCACCCGAAGAGCCCACCAAAGCTATCATCTCACCCTTGTTGATTCGCAGATTTATGTCTTTCAACACAAACTCCTCCTCATATTTGAAATAGACGTTTTTGTATTCAATTGCTTTTTCAAATTCCGTTTTACGTACGGGATTTTCAATCTCTGTTATCACCTCGTCTTCATCGAGAAAGCTAAAGATGCGTTCAGCCGAAGCAATTCCTTTTTGAATGCGGTAATATCCTGTTGACAAGGCTTTTAACGAGGGTATCATCTGTGAAAAAAGAAGGATGAAAAAGATGAATTTCTCGCCCGTCAAATCCACCGACGAATTGAGCACCAGCTTGCCGCCATACCATATTATTATGGAAACCACCAGCATACCGAAAAATTCGGAAATGGGTGACGACAGGTCGCCGCGACGCATCACGGTGGTGGCCGTTTTGCGATACATGTCGTTTTGTGCGGTGAATTTGTTGTATATTTTCTCTTGGGCATTGAAGCCTTTTATTATCCTCAAACCCGACAGCGCCTCTTCGAAGGCCGAAAGGATAACCCCCATAAGTTTCTGAGCCACACGCGATTCGCGCCTTAACAGCTTGCCCAAATAGCTGATTACCAAAATGGAAACAGGCATCAAAATAAACATCATAAGCGTAAGTTGATAACTCGTTATCCACAGCACCACGATGAAGGTGATGATGGTAATGATATGCGAAAACAAAAGCTCCAAGGTGCCTATGATTGTCCACTCAATATCCTGAACGTCGCTTGCTGCCCTTGAGATGATGTCGCCCTTGCGTTGCTCGCTGAAAAAAGACAATGGCAAAATCACTATCTTTCTGAATATCATATTTCTAAGGTCTCTGATAATGCCGTTTCTCAAAGGTGCTATCGACCACATTGCAAGGTAGCGAAACAGGTTTTTAAACAAAAAAGAAATGGCGGTGATTACGGCGAGTATGGCAAGTAATTTTGCGGCGCCGTAATGATTTATGGCCAAACTCATCTGATAATAGACCCAATCCACAATGCCGCTCTTACTCAGCGTAAGCTCTACCGGAGCCTGTTTGAGGCTTTGCAAACCGAAAATCATTTTCAGAAAAGGGATAATCATCCCCAAAGAAAATATGGAAAAAACTATTGTTAACAGGTTGAAAATGATGTTCATAAGGGCATAACCCTTGTATTTTTTCACCAAACCCATTAACCTTAAAAAATCTTTCATCGGCGTAATCTTTGTGTGTGTGTTCGTTCAGCGTAAACGAAAAACACTTTGAAAAAAGAAAATGCAAAGGTATTAAACTATGCCAATAGTCCGCCTGTTTTTAAAAATGAGCAAATGTTAAAGTGTCAAAATTTGAAGTTGTAATCGTGGTCAACAACCGAATAATAATTCTTCACCGGGTAGGCAAACATTTTCAGGTAAATGTTTTTATTTTGTTCGTAATCGCCATCTATTCCGTTCAATTTGTCTTCCATTTCTTTCACGAATTCCTCATATTTATCCTTGCCGTAAAGATGTGTGAAAAAGGATGTTTCGTTTAAAATATCGGCGGCAATGTAGTTGCTCTCGAAAAGGCGGTAGTTCGAATAAATAAAGTTGTCGAGATAGGTGCAAAAATGCCTTACCTTTTGATTTACGGGGATGTTTTCGTTTATTTTGCGCAATTCGGTCTGCGTTATCTCTTCCCCGAAATGATAATGCACATGCCCTTTCTCTCCCATCAGCCCCGCAAACATGGAGTTGAAGTCTTCCATGGGCTCCTTGACGTATTTTTCGCCCCTCTGCCTTGCTGCCAACTCCTTGATTTTCATTGTGTCACAAGGGTCTTTCTCGTAGGATATAACAACAGGGAGAAGATGCAACTCACCGAGGTTTTCCGAAAAGGAGCCTTCACCCGACATAAGCAACATTTTGATGAGGCCCGCCTGCGTGAAATCGTTTCCGTCTTTGGTGCGACCTTCGCGATGAGCAATCCACACGCTGTCTTTTTCTTGGGTGATAATATCTCTGATATATTGCGATAATCGTTTGGAACTCAATAACATATCCTGCGGTTGCAATTGCCTTTCCACCAAAAAACTTTTGTTGATGCGCGCCAAATTTTTCACCCAAGGTATGCTTAACAGATTATCGCCAATGGCTATGGCGGTGGACTCGAATTCGTTTTCGTATGTTTTGTAAAAAGCATAATTAAGGCCGGCAACATCGAGAACGATATTCCTGTGATTTGTAATAAAAAGGTATTTTTTGGAGGGGTCAACATTTTCAACACCGTCGAAAGTGAACTTTGTCGTGCTGTCTTGAATTATTTTATCCATCAATTTGATGATGAAATTATGCTGAAAATCCCTGATGGTTTTAAAACCGAGCAAAAAGCTCTTGGCTTCCTCGGGAGATATGCCGGGTTGATAATAATTTAATATGCGGTAAAGCGTAGGCTCTGCGGCAAGTTCGGGCAATACCCGTCTGAAATCCTCATCGTTAAAATATCTTATATCGCTATAGTCGTAATGCATGTTAAAAATTATTCCCAACGTATTTTGTAAGGTGGCAAATTTAGTATAAAAATGATAGCGTAAATGAATTATTTGTTTTTTTGCCGTTAAATTTATCTTAAATGAATCTTTACGCTGAAATAAAAATAGAAAACACCCAAGCTCTTCTCGAAGTTGCCGTCGAAGCGGCGAAGGACTTTTCATATTTTTCCATATTGAACAACAACGACTTAAATTACGGCAACGACGATGGACAGTTTGATTTCTTGATGGCTTTCGGAGCCGCTGACATTTTAAATATTAAAAACGGCAAGGGCAATTCTTTCGAAGAATTACACCGGTTTCATCACAAAAACGACGAAATAATTTTCGGTCATTTAAGCTACGATTTAAAAAACGAGTTGGAAAAGCTCTCGAGCAAAGGGATTGACGGGGTGAGATTCCCCTTGATGACTTTTTTCGTTCCAAGAGTAATGCTGATGATAAAATCAGGTTTAATGAAGGTGTATATCTCTGAACGCGAAGGCAATACGGCCAAAGATGTTGCGGATAAATTTCTTTTCGAATTAAAAAAAAGATATACGGGAAAAGAGCGTGTAAGCGTCGGCGGCACCGGCGGAAGGCTGCAAGTGAAGCAAAGAATGAGCAAGGAAGAATATTTTGAGAAATTTGAAAAAATCAAAGAGCACATCCGCCACGGCGATATTTACGAGATGAATTTTTGTATGGAATCCTATGCCGAAGAGGTGGAATTGAACCCTTTTGAATTTTACCTTAAATATAATAAGGTGTCGCCTGCTCCTTTTTCGGCCTTCTATCGCGTTGGCGAGCATTTTCTCATCAGCGGAAGTCCGGAGCGCTATTTGAAAAAAACAGGCAGGCGGATAATTTCACAGCCCATAAAAGGCACGGCACCGCGCCACCCGGATGCCGAGCGAGATGCCGCCTCGAAAGAAAATTTGAAAAACAGTCTCAAGGAAAGAGCTGAAAATGTGATGATTGTGGACTTGGTGCGCAACGACCTCAGCCGGACGGCAAAAAGCGACAGCGTGAAAGTTGAGGAGCTGTGCGGCATTTATTCCTTTCGTCAGGTGCATCAGATGATATCCACGGTGTCGTCGCTTTTGGACGAAAAATATGATTTCGTCGATGTGTTGAAGACCACCTTCCCCATGGGCTCTATGACGGGAGCACCAAAAATAAGAGCAATGGAGCTTATAGAAGAATACGAAGACACTCGCCGGGGACTATATTCTGGTGCCGTGGGCTATATCGATTCAAAGGGAGATTTCGACTTTAATGTGGTGATTAGAAGCGTGTTATATAATGCCGGCAACAAATATCTCTCGTTTATCACCGGCGGCGCCGTCACTTCGCGCTCCCTTGCCGCCGACGAATATAATGAGTGCCTTTTGAAAGCAAAAGGGATTTTTGAAGCAATCGGGTCTTAATTCTAAGCTGTTTTATATAAAAGCAGGGATTTTAACGAAAAGGCAGCTGCCGCAAGCAAAGTTCTAAAAATACCGGCAAGCGATTTTGTGGATAAAAATATCAAAACTTGCAAAAAATGCAAGTTTTGATATTTTTCTAAAAGACACTAACCATTTTACGCTTATTATTTCTTTGTTATTTCCTTCTTCTTTCCAACAACCAATCAAAAACATTTTTATGAACTATTCCAAGTTTGTTTTGCGTGAAGGCATCAGTTGTTAGTAAGAATTTCGGGTAATTGTCTTTTATCTTTTCCAATGACGAAAATTCTCTTTTTTGAGTTTCGTCATTGGATATTGACCAAGAAACCTGATAATACTCGATTTCACCGGTGCTGTTTTTAACGGTAAAATCCACTTCAGAGTCGCGCAATCTGCCTGTCCATACCTTATAACCTCTTCTTAACAATTCGAGATAAACAATATTTTCAAGGATATGTCCCCTGTCGTCTGTCCTTTCTCTTCCCACCAAAACATTTAATAATCCCACATCCGAAATATAGTATTTTTCTAAAGTTGCAAGTTGCTTTTTACCTTTTATATCAAAACGATTAACTCTGTAAAACACAAAGCTTTCAACGAGAAATTCGATAAACTTTTCCACCGTTTTGTGATGAATATTCTGCCGGTCTGCTTTCAAAGCTTTTGAAATACTACTCGGCGAAACCTGATTGCCGATATTGCCGGCCAAAAAACCGACAATATTTCCAAATGCCCTTTTGTCGTTGATTCTATGCCGTTGAGTTATATCTTTTTCGATAATTGTGTTAAAGAGGGCACTCAGGTATTCATACAATTTATCATAGCCTTCTTCTCGCAGATCGATTCCTTTGGGTAAAGAAGTTTCATTCACAAAATCATAAAAAAAGGCTTCGTAGTTTAGATATTTATTGCTCAAATCCACATTTCTGCCTTCCAAATATTCGGCAAATGAAAAAGGTAAAATAGAAATTTCAATATACCTTCCGCTTAAAAGCGTTGCCAACTCGCTTGAAAGTAAATTGGCATTAGAGCCTGTGATGTAGATATCCGTATTTTCCGTTGCATAAAGTCCGTCAACCAATTTCTCAAAATCAGCAATGTTTTGAATTTCATCAAGAAAGATATAATTCATCCTTCCGACTTGCAATTTTGATTTTATTTCAAAATAGAGGGTATCCCATGATTTGTTCAGAAAATTTTCGGGTAATTCAAAATTATAAAATTGCACCTGCTTTTCCGTAACATCTTTCTTTAACAAATCATCTTTAAACATCTGCAATAGAGTTGATTTACCCGAACGACGCATGCCGGTGACTACCTTGATGATATCTTTATTTCTGTAAGAAAATAACTTATCAATGTATTCTTTTCTTGTTACTCGTTGTTTCATTTCACAAATATACGCCAAAAAATTATCAAAACTTGCAAAAAATGCAAGTTTTGATATTTTTCTAAGGGATACAATTTAGCGGATATAAGAAAACGCCGATAACTTCGTTACGCTCATGCCGGAATCGAACATTTACAAAAGGTTTATACAAATATTTTGATGCTCCGCACCAAAAAATCGGAAACATTGTGTTCACAAGACAAGGTGCAGAGCACCGCAAATCTTTGTAGAAAACGTAAATATCATATTGAAAATCAAGGTGCAGAGCACCGTAATATTCACGTGAATTAACCCGGTAAAAAAACCAATGAGGCAATTAACCAAATAAAAACATCACGGTGCTCCGCACCAATATCAAAAAAAAGGCATTCTCCGCAATATTTAGCGGCTAAAAAAATGATTGTTTTCTAAGAGACACTATTTATGCAACCCGCATTCCTTGGTGTCGGGGTTTTCCCACCACCAACGACCTGCGCGCAAATCCTCACCCGGCTCGACGGCTCTGGTGCAAGGCTGACAACCGATACTCGGGAAACCCCTGTCGTGCAGCGGATTATAAGGTATTTTATTTTCTTTTATGTAGTTCCAAACGTCTTCTTCGCTCCATTCTATCAGCGGGTTAACCTTCAGCTTGCCTGCCTTGGCATCCCACTCAACGGTCTGCATATCAACACGGGTAACCGATTGGGCACGCCGCAGCCCCGTAAACCACGCCTCCCTACCCTGCAAAGCTCGTTGCAAGGGATTCAACTTGCGCAGGAGGCAACAGTGTTTTCGCAGCTCTATCGACTTATAGAACAGGTTGATACCATGTGTTTTTACCATTTCTTCCACTTCGTGAAAATCAGGGAACATCACATCTATCTTTATCTTAAACTTATTGTTTGTCCGGTCTATCAGGTCATAGGTCTCGGGAAATAAACGGCCTGTGTCCAAAGTAAAAATATTAAAGGGTCGGCCTGTGGACCAAAGCAGATGGGTAATCACCTGATCCTCGGCACCGAGACTGGTACCGAAGGTGATTTTGTCGCCGAGTTTTAAAGTGAAGAAATCCACTATCTCTTGCGCTGTCGCACCGCTCAGCTCGCTGTTCAGCGCAGCCACATCTTTTTCCTTGTAAATCATTCGCTTTTAATTATATCGCTTAACACATGAACGGTTTCTTTTATGTAAATGTCCTTACTGAGGGTTTTATGCCACTGCTTGGCGCTTGCCAATTTAACAGTGTCGCTTTCGACAAATTGCAGGTCGGCTTTCAGAGGTATTACTTCCACAGCCGTCGTGTCGCTCATCAGCTTGGAGTATTTCTTATTCTCCTTGTCGAGTTTTTTCTGCATATCCCTGAATTTCTTGAGGTTAAGGCTCAAACGGGTTTCGTCTCTCACCTCTTTAATTCGCTTGGCTTTTTCGCGAATCATTTTGAATTGCGGGTCGCTGTCAATTCTTTTTTGCGAGGCTTCTTCTATTTTTTTCAAATCGGGCACTGAGCTTACTTTGGTGTAATGTGCCGGTTCTATTTGGTCCCACGGCAAATGATGCTCCAACTCACGCTCACCGTAATCGAGATACATCATATTATCGGGGAAAACAATGTCGCTCGAAACTCCTTTCAACTGTGTTGAACCGCCGTTGATACGATAGAATTTCTGAAAGGTAAGCTTCAGAGCGCCAAGGGGTTTCAGAGCATCCTGACTGCTGTTTACAATCTGATCCAAGTTGATAAAACGCTGAACAGTGCCTTTTCCGAAAGTAAATTTACTGCCCACAATAACGGCTCTGTTATAATCTTGCAAAGCGGCTGCGAAAATCTCCGATGCCGAGGCGGAGTTGCCATTTACCATCACCGCCATTGGCCCGTCGTAATATATCGCCGGGTCGGTATCGCTGAGCACACCCTTGGGACGCCCCTGCTGCTTCACCTGAACGATGGGGCCATCCTTTATGAAAAAGCCCGCCATCTTAACAACATCCGGCAAAGAGCCGCCTCCGTTGTTCCTCAAGTCTATTATCAATCCGTCGATATGCTCGTTTTTCAGTTTATAAATTTCTTTTAAAACATCGTCGCTGCACCTGCGCCCACCGTCTTTTTTGTTGAAATTCACATAAAACTGCGGCAGATAAATGTAGCCGATACGCTTTCCGCTTTCGGGTGTGGTAACGATTACCGACTTTGCATAGGTCTCCTCTATGATAACCACATCGCGCACAATGGAAATTTCCTCCATGGTGCCGTCAACGTGTTTCACCATCAGCCTTACCGTTGTGCCTTTCTTTCCGCGAATGAGTTTCACGGCCTTGTCGATGCGCATTCCCACAATATCGACATAATCTTTATCGCCCTGTGCCACCTTCAGTATCAAATCATTAGCCTTTAGATGACCTTGTTTCCACGAGGGGCTGCCGGGCACAATTCGCACTACTTTTATATAGCCGTCTTTCTCTTGCAAAGTGGCGCCGATACCTTCGAGTTGTCCCGAAATGGAGATGTCGAAATCTTCCTTGTCTTTTGGAGGGAAATATCCGGTATGGGGGTCGTAATCGTTGGCTATGGCATTCAGAAAAGTTGAAAGCCTGTCGAAATGCTCCACCTGATGCAAACGCCTGAACCAGTCCTCATTACGCTTACGTACCTTTTCTCTCGCAGCCTTTTCCAACTCTTCAAAAGACTTTTGCTCCACGGTGGTGTCATTCTTGGCCTCGGCCTCCTCTTGCAACTTCATTTTACGGTCAATCTCCAACAAGGTCTGATATTTCAATGCCTTGCGCCATGCATTCTTTAAAGCCTTTTTGTTCGCAGCCCAATCATTCTTTTTATCATCCACCTCGATATATTCATTCTTCTCGTAATCAAAGGGTTTGGATAGGATATCTTTGTAATAAGCCTCAGCCTCATCGATACGTTTTTCAATCAGCTGCACCGACAAGTCGAAAAATTCGGTACTGTTTTTACGCAACTCGTCATCGAGGTCATCACGGTACTTTTTCAGCTTGTCAACATCTGCTTTCAGCAAAAATTTCTTGGTAAAATCCAGACGCTCCAAATACAAATCAAAGACTTGCCGCGAAAACTCGTCATCCATATCTTTTTTATCGTAATGAGCTATCTGTAAAGCGTTTACCACCAAATCGGTAACCACAAACTCCTTCCGTTTATTAACTTTCTCCTGATACTTATAAGCCGCCAAAACGCCCAGTGAGACAAGCACGGCAAGCAAAACAATCAATTTTCTTTTCATCCACAAAAACTTTAGAAATTTCAAAACCGGATTATTAAATTAAGCCGCAAATTTAGATATTTTGCCCATATGACACCCCAATGTTCAGTTAAATTATCTAAATGATGTCTGTCCATAAAGTCATTAAAATTAAAAATCAAGCATTTTACGGACAGACACTAAATAGTGTCTCTTAGAAAACTCTGCAAAAACCAAAAACGGATCTTTCGGCGATATT
>CAZPGC010000063.1:0-2191 GCA_964585875.1 uncultured Prolixibacteraceae bacterium
TAGTGTCTTTGAGCCTTAGCGGCAAAACAGCAGAAAATTAGCCGCAAAGACACTATGAAGCCCCCGCACCGCTACGAAACACGCAGCACGCCGCAACCACAAGTGGGCAGGCCGTCCGGTCGTCATAGAAAATGTTGCTTTAGGAATCAAAAGGCTTGAGCGTATCGTCATATTTTGTATTTTCGCTGCCTGACAAACAAAAAGATACTGATGACTTTTGAAGATTTCGGATTTCACGATGCCATAAACGAGGCATTATATTATATGCACTTCGACGAGCCGACGCCGGTGCAACAAGGGGCGATACCCGCAATAATGGAGGGCAAGGATGTGGTGGCTACGGCGCAGACAGGCACGGGCAAAACGGCTTCTTTTGTGCTGCCCATTCTTAACAGACTTACCCAAGAGCCGCGGCATCATATTGATACTCTGATTATTGTGCCTACGCGCGAGCTTGCCTTGCAAATCGATCAGGCTATACAGGGCTTTTCATATTACACCGATGTGTCGTCCATTGCCGTTTACGGCGGCGGCAGCGGCGAAGATTTCGGGCTTCAACGCCGGGCATTCAAGAGCGGCGTAAATATCGTGGTGGCTACTCCCGGCAAGCTGATTTCGCATTTGAGTCAAGGTTATGTTGACATGTCGCACCTGCGGCACCTTATCCTCGACGAGGCCGACCGTATGCTCGATATGGGTTTCTACGACGACATACGCCGCATTATTTCCTACTTGCCCGAAAAGCGTCAGAATATGATGTTTTCGGCCACAATGCCTCCGCAGATATTGAAACTGGTAAAGCAAATAATGCACGAGCCGGTGGAGATAAAAATAGCGATATCGAAACCCGCCGAGGGGGTTAAACAGGCTCAGTATCAGGTCTTTGACAATCAGAAAATAGCCTTGATCGAAAGTATTATAAGCGATAGAAAAGATTATGTTTCCATTCTTGTTTTCAGCTCTACGAAAAAGAAAGTGGAGGACATTGTGAGAGCCTTGAAACGTAAGTCGGTTTCGGTGGCGGGCATTTCTTCCGATTACGACCAAAAACAGAGGGAAGAGGTGTTGCTGAAATTTCGCGCCCGTAAGATAAAGGTGTTGGTGGCCACCGATGTGCTGAGTCGCGGCATTGACATTAAGGATATAAATCTTGTGATAAATTATGACGTGCCCTCCGATGCCGAGGATTATGTGCACCGTATCGGACGAACGGCACGGGCTGCTACCAAAGGCGAGGCCATTACCCTTGTTAATAAGGACGACGCTTACAAAATGGTGAGGATTGAACGGCTGATAGAGCAGAAAATCAATAAGTTGGACTTGCCGAAGGAGCTTGGTAAGGCTCCCGATTTTTCCTCTTCCAAAGGAAGTGCTTCGTCGAATAAGGGGCGAAGAAGAAACCGGAGTTTTTCTAAATCGGGAAAAGGAGGGAAGAAAGGTAATTTTCGCAAAGGCGGCAGAAAAAAGGTAAATAAAAGTAAGTAACAGCTTTCTATAATTTTGATGATATGAGGATAATTTCATTTAACGTCAACGGAATAAGAGCGATTGTAAAAAAAGATTTTTTCGGGGATTTTAAAAATTTGGATGCCGATGTTTTTTGTCTTCAAGAAACAAAGGCACAGGACGACCAAGTGGCTGAAACCCTTGCTCCCGTTGAGGGATACCGCTTGTTTTCGAGTTCCGCCGAGAAAAAAGGATATTCGGGAACGGCAGTGCTGACGCGCCTTGAACCCTTGTCGGTGCAAAAAGGCATGGGCAAGGAAGAGCACGATAAGGAGGGGCGTATTTTGACCCTTGAATACGACGGTTTTTTTCTGGTAAACGTTTATGTGCCCAATTCGGGCAGCGAACTTAAACGCTTGGATTACAGGCAACAGTGGGATCTCGATTTTTTCAATTATCTGAAAAAATTGGAAGAGACCAAACCCGTTGTGGCTTGTGGAGATTTCAACGTGGCGCATCGCGATATCGACTTGGCACGTCCCAAGGCAAACTACAACAAAAGTGCGGGATTTATGCAGGAAGAGATAGACGGAATGGACCGCTTTACACAAGGCGGCTTCGTTGACGCTTGGCGATATTTCAACCCCGACAAAACCGACGTGTATTCGTGGTGGAGCTACCGCGCCGGCGCCCGCCCAAAGAATATCGGCTGGAGAATAGATTACTTTCTCGTCAGCGAGTCTAT
>CAZPGC010000063.1:2291-14958 GCA_964585875.1 uncultured Prolixibacteraceae bacterium
GGTTTATGATAAATATTATTACGCAAGCGTAATAATTTTATGTAATTTTGTACGCAAGCGTAATAAATTATTTTACGCCTTGTAACCGAACAAACATAAAATTGATTTTGCCTCAGTCTTCACGGAGCTGAATTTCCGGCAAAACTGCTACGAGCATAAACATTTGAGACAATGAAACTTAACGACACGATAGAGTATTATATTCGTACAACATCTTTGGCTTTATCAAGGATGTATAACGCCATTGCCGCCGAATACGGCATCACACAAACAATAGGATATCTATTGATTTATGTTGAAAAAAAAGGCACGCCCGCCTCGCGTTTGGCGCAGCTTATGGGTATGAAAAATTCGAGTTTGACCCGCTTGCTTCAAAAGATGGAGAGCGAAGGGTGCATAGAGAGGCGAGTGGATGCCGACGATAAACGTGTGGTACGCATCTTCTTGACAGACAAGGGTGTAGAGCGTCGGCGTATTGCCAAAAGAACCGTTCTTGAATTCAATGAAAAGTTGAAAAAGAAAATCGACCAAAAGGATTTGGAGGTCTTTTTCAGCGTATTTGAAGTGATAAAAGAGCAGGTGGATATTGAGCTTGCCGACAGGATTGCCAAGAACTCTTAAGCGATGATTTTAAAATACTTAAACATATAAATAAAGGTAAGATTATGATTAGAAGAATTAAAAAAGTAGCGGTGTTGGGCTCCGGAGTAATGGGCTCGGGCATCGCTTGTCATTTCGCCAATATCGGGCTCGAGGTTTTGCTCATCGATATTGTGCCGCGCGAACTGACGGAAGCCGAGAAGGCAAAAGGGTTGACGCTTGACGACAAAGCGGTGCGCAACCGCATTGTCAACGAGGCCTTGAAAGCCGCCTTGAAGTCAAAGCCTTCGCCGATTTACAAACAATCTTTTGCCAAGCGCATTAAAACGGGTAACTTCGACGACGATTTGCCTAAGATTGCCGACTGCGACTGGGTTATTGAAGTAGTGGTAGAGCGCTTGGACATCAAGCAGCAGGTTTTCGAAAAAGTGGATAAATACCGTAAAAAAGGTTCCTTGGTAACTTCCAATACCTCAGGTATTTCCATCAACCTGATGGCCGAGGGCAAGAGCGAGGACTTTCAAAAACATTTTTGCGGTACGCACTTTTTCAATCCGCCGCGTTATCTGCAACTTTTTGAGATTATCCCTTCCAAATACACCTCTCAAGAGGTTTTGGATTTTCTCGACGATTATGCCGGTAAATTCCTTGGCAAGACGCCGGTTTTGGCAAAAGACACCCCGGCATTTATTGCCAACCGTATCGGCACTTTCTCCATTATGGAACTGTTTAATAATGTGAAAAAATACGACCTTACAATCACCGAAATCGATAAACTCACCGGTCCCGTGATAGGCCGTGCCAAATCGGCTACTTTCCGTACCGCCGACGTTGTGGGTCTCGACACTCTCGTGCATGTTGCCGATTACATCAGGGAAACAACTTCCGATGAGGCCAACGATTCTTTCAAAATACCGGATTATTTACAGAAAATGCTGGATAACAAATGGTTGGGCTCCAAAACTAAACAGGGTTTTTATAAAAAGGTCGTTGAAGACGGTAAAAAGAAATTCCTAACCCTCGACTTCGACACCTTGGAATATAAAGAAGACCCCAAGCCCAAGTTTTCTGTTTTTGAAAAAACAAAGAGCATCGATAATTTGGCCGAGCGCATGCCCGTTTTGCTCGCCGACAAAGGCAAGGCAGGGGAGTTTTACCGCGACTCGTTTTACAGCCTGTTTTGGTTTACCTCAAACAGAATCCCCGAAATAACCGCCGATATTTACAAAGTTGACGACGCGTTGAACGCAGGCTTCGGTTGGAAAATGGGTCCCTTTGCAATTTGGGATTCCCTCGGAGTTTCGGCTACCGTTAAGGCAATGGAAGATGCGGGCAAGAAGCCCGCTCAATGGGTTTATGATATGCTTGAGGCCGGCGTCGAATCGTTTTTCACCGTGAAAAACGGCAGGAAATATTACTACGATTTACAGTCGAAATCATATAAGGAAGTACCGGGACAGGAAGGCAAGCTTTCTTTGGCTCTTCTCCGCGACACCAACATCGTTTGGGAAAACGACGACCTGTCGATTTTCGACCTTGGAGACGGCGTTTTGAATGCCGAATTTCATTCCAAGATGAACACCATAGGGCAGGGGACTCTCGAAGGGCTTAACAAGGCCTTGGATATGGCCGAAGCTGATTATAAGGCACTTGTGATATCCAACGAAGGAGAGCATTTTTCCGCCGGCGCCAACGTGGGCATGATATATATGCTTGCAGTGGAGCAGGAGTGGGAAGAATTGAATATGGCCGTGCAGTGGTTTCAAAAAACCATGATGCGCATGCGCTATTCGTCGGTTCCCGTGATAGCGGCTCCCCACGGCATGGCCTTGGGCGGCGGCTGCGAGTTGTGTATGCACAGCGACAAGGTGATAGCTCACGCCGAGACCTACATGGGACTCGTGGAGTTTGGAGTGGGGCTCATCCCCGGCGGAGGCGGCACCAAAGAGTTTGCCCTTCGTCTCGGCGACGAGCTTAAAGACGGAGACATCCGCACCAACGCCTTCCTCAACCGCTATTTGAGTATCGGACAGGCTAAAGTTTCCACCTCGGCATACGAGGCTTTCGATCTCGGATATTTGCGTCCGGGAGTCGATGAGGTCATAGTCAGCCGGGCTCATCATCTTGCCTATGCCAAACGCATGGCTTTGGAGATGGCCGACAAAGGCTACACGCAGCCGGCGCCGCGTAACGACGTGAAAGTCTTGGGACGCGAAGCTCTCGGAATGGTTTACGTGGGCAGCGACGGTTTCCAAACAGGTCATTATATGTCGGAGCACGATGGCCTCATCGCCGAAAAACTCGGTTGGGTGATGGCCGGTGGCGAAATATCCAAAGCACTGACGGAAGTGTCGGAGCAATATCTTTTGGACTTGGAGCGTAAAGCTTTTATGGAGTTGTGTATGCAACGCAAGACGCTTGAGCGTATTAACAGCTTGATTACCAAGGGTAAAATCCTTAGAAATTAAAATTATTATAAACAGGAAAAAATTAGAATTATGAATGCATATATAGTTGGCGGATATCGTTCGGCAGTTGGCAAAGCTCCTCGCGGCACTTTGCGTTTCACACGTCCCGACGACCTTTCCGCCGTGGTTATCAGAAGGTTACTTGAGGATTTTCCGCAAATAGAGAAATCCGAAATCGATGATGTTGTCGTAGGAAATGCCTTTCCCGAGGCTGAGTCGGGGATGAATATGGGGCGGCTTTTGTCGCTTATGTCTATGGATACGGTGGATGTGCCCGGCTCCACCATCAACAGATTTTGCTCTTCGGGTATTGAATCCATAGCCATAGCCTCGGCCAAGATAACGGCAGGCATAGCCGATGTTATCGTCGCCGGCGGTGCCGAGACCATGTCGCTGATAAATATGGGCGGTTGGCGTCTTGTACCCAACCCCGAAGTGGCTAAAAACAATCCCAAATGGTATTTGAGCATGGGTCTCACCTCGGAGATGGTGGCGCGAGAGTATAACCTTAAACGCGAAGAACTTGACGAGTTTGCCGCCAATTCTGTCCATAAGGCGATAAATGCCATTGACAAGGGATATTTCAAAAGTCAGATAGTGCCTTTCACCGTCAAAGAAAATTATTATGAAGACGGCGTTATGAAAACGCGGGAAAAGGTTTTTGAGGTTGACGAAGGCCCGCGCCGCGGCACAACGGTGGAGGGCTTGGCACGTCTTAAGCCTGCTTTCGCCGCCGACGGCGTCTCCACGGCAGGAAACTCCTCACAGATGTCCGACGGTGCCGCCTTTGTTTTGGTGGTTTCCGAAGCTGCTCTCAAACGATACAACCTCACACCGATAGCGCGACTTGTGGATTATCAAGTGGCGGGTGTGGAGCCTTACAAAATGGGTATCGGTCCGGCGGTGGCTATTCCCAAAGTGCTGAAACACGCCGGTATGAAAATCGAAGATATAGACCTTATAGAGCTTAACGAAGCCTTTGCCACTCAGTCAATTGCGGTAATTCGTGAGCTGGATTTGAACCCGGATATAGTAAATGTGAACGGTGGTGCCATTGCTTTGGGACACCCTTTGGGTTGCACCGGCGCAAAACTGACGGTTCAAATTCTCAACGAGTTGAAACGTCGTGATAAAAAGTACGGTATGGTTACCATGTGCATAGGCACGGGACAGGGTGCCGCAGGTATTTTCGAGATGTTATAATTTAATGAAAACATTGTAAAACAAGATATTATGGAAGATAAAAAAGCATTAAAAGGCGGCGAATTTCTAATTCGCGAAACCGCTGCCGGGGATATTTTCATCCCTGAAGAGTTTAATGAAGAGCAACGAATGATGGCTGAAACATGCCGTGATTTTACCGAAACGCAGGTCTTGCCAAACATAAAGCAGTTGGAACATCACGATAACGAGTTGCTTGCCAAGCTGATAAAAGATGCCGGTGAGTTAGGTCTGCTGGGCATTTCCATCCCTGAGGAGTACGAGGGCTTCGGTCAGAATTTCGTAACCTCCATGCTTACGGTGGAAGAGATGGGTAAGGGCTACAGTTTCGCCGTGGCTTATTCCGCACACACGGGTATAGGCACTCTGCCGATTTTATATTTCGGAAACGAGGAGCAAAAGAAAAAATATCTGCCCAAGCTTGCCACGGGCGAATACATTGGCGCTTATGCACTTACGGAGCCCGATGCCGGCTCCGACCCCAACAACGGAAAGACCAGAGTAACCTTCAGCGACGATGGTAAGGAGTTTATCATCAACGGCAGCAAAATGTGGATTACCAACGGCGGCATTGCCGATGTGTTTATTGTGTATGCCAAGATTGAGGACGACAAAAACCTGAGTGCCTTTATTGTGGAGCGCGACACACCCGGCTTTACCATTGGTGCCGAGGAAGACAAAATGGGAATACGGGGCTCGTCAACCGTGCAAATCTTTTTCGACAATGCACGCATTCCCGTTGAGAATTTGCTCGGAGAGCGAAATGAAGGCTTTAAAATAGCCCTTTATATTTTGAATCTCGGGCGTATAAAACTCGCCGGTGCTACCGTGGGAGCAGGCAAAGCCACCATTGAGGAGGCCGTTCATTATGCCAACGAGCGTAAGCAATTCGGCACTTTTATAGCCAATTTCGGAGCCATCAAAAACAAGCTTGCCGAGATGGTTATTCGCACCTTTGTTAACGAGTCGTTGACATATCGTGCAAGTCAAAATATCGATGATGCCATCAATGCATTGGTTGAGGGCGGAATGGATAAGGGACGCGCCATTATCGAAGGAATAAGGCAGTATGCCATAGAGGCCTCCATAGCAAAAGTCTTTGGCTCTGAAGTGCTTGATTTTGTGGTTGATGAAGCCGTGCAGATTTTCGGAGGCATGGGCTATTCGGCCGAAACTTCGGTAGAGAGAGCTTACCGCGATTCGCGTATCAACAGGATATTCGAAGGCACCAACGAGATTAACCGCATGGTGGCCGTGGGCGAATTGCTCAAAAGAGGCATGAAAGGTGAGCTGGATTTGCTGACTCCTGCTAAAGAGGTGGCAAAAGAGCTTATGGCAATCCCCGATTTCGGCTCGGTTACAAGCGATTATTTTGAACTGAAGCACAAGGCGATAGTCAATTTCAAAAAGTCCATTTTGATGGTTGCCGGTGCCGCCCTTCAGAAATATACCGACAAGATTCAGGACGAGCAAGAGATTTTGATGCTTGTGGCCGATATGTTGATGTTGACATACGCCGCCGAGTCGGTTTTGCTTCGTGTTGAAAAACTCAGCGGCATTTACGACGAGGCCAAACTCGCTGTGTATAAGGATATTCTCGATGTTTTCCTTTACGACACCGCAAGTCGCATTCACAAAATCGGCGATGATGCCGTTAACTCTTTTGCCTCCGGCGACGAAAAAGCCGGAATGTTGATGGGAATGAAACGATTCACAAAAATAGCTTCTGTTAATGTAGTGTCTGCACGTCGCAGAATAGCTGTTAAGTTGATTGAAGACAACAGCTATAAGTTTTAGTTAATATTGGTTACAAAAGCCTGCTCGAAGGAGGAGACTCCCGAGAGCGGGTTTTTTTGTGAGCTGATTTTCAAATGAAGGACAAACAAAATATAAAATATGGATTTCAGGAAGACGATTAAGAGCGGATTTAAACTCAAGCTGTTTTTTTTAAAAAACATGCCCATGGGTTTTATCAGTGGTATGCGAGTCGAGGAAATGGATGATGCACATGCTGTTGTCTCTGTTCCCTTTAACTACCTGACAAAGAATCCGTTTCGCTCGGTATATTTTGCCGTGCAGGCCATGGCAGCCGAACTGTCTTCCGGTGTTTTGGCCATGGATGCCGTGATGAAAGCTCCGCAGCCCGTTTCCATGTTGGTTTTGGAATCGCATTCGCATTTTACCAAAAAAGCGCGAAGCAAAATTGTTTTCACCTGCGACAACGGTGAAGATATTAGAGGAGCCGTGAAAAAAGCTCTTGAAACCGGGGAAGGGCAAACAATTGAGGTTAAGTCCGTGGGAATTGATAAGGAGGGTGATACGGTGGCGGAGTTTTCTTTTATATGGACTTTTAAGGCGAAATAGTGTCTGTCTCTAAGGTCCTATTTGTTCGTTGTGCTCATGCCGGAATCAATGATTTATAGAAGATAACTTATTGATATTCGGTATTTTGCAAGCTTAGTTCTTAACGTTTTTAATAAATCGCTATGAAAAACGATATTTTCCAAGTGATACTAAATAAATTATGAGCAAGGTTGCCTAATTTTTTGTATCTTTGATAAAATTTGGTGACGGTAAGAGAACAAACTATATAACGACAGTTTTTTCAAACAAACACATAAAATCGAAGGCCCATGAAATTTAGAAGAGTTTTTGACATTCCGGATTATAATTACAAAGAAAATAAAAGCGAGCATGCCTTGTCAATCAAGCGCAACGGCAAGTGGGAAAGTTTCAGTACCGATGAATACAAGGAAACCGTTGACGATTTCAGTTACGGTTTGCTGGCAATGGGATTTAAAAAGGGAGACAAAATTCTGACGCTTTCCAACAACCGTCCCGAATGGAATTTTATTGATATTGGGATGAGCCAAATAGGAGTCATTCATGTTCCCGTTTATCCCAATATTCGGGATGACGAGCACCTTTTTGTGATAGAGCATTCAGAGGCGCGACTTATTATCTTGTCTTCCAAAGAGTTGTATGCCAAGATAAAACCGCTGGCCGATAAGGTTCCCAAGGTTGAAGATATTTATTCTTTTGATGAAGTTGAGGGAGTTAAAAACTGGCGAGAGATTGTTGATTTGGGCAAAAATAACAGAGAAAAATATCGTGATAAGCTCCAAGAGATAAAAGATTCCATTGATACTGATGACGAAGTTTCCATTATTTACACTTCCGGCACCACGGGAATGCCAAAGGGTGTTGTGCTGACACACGGTAATTTTATGTCGAATGTGGATTCCACTTTTGATATTTTACCTGTTTATCCCGGGGAGCGTTGGTTGAGTTTTTTGCCTTTGTGTCATGTTTTGGAACGCATGGTCAACTATCTGGTTCAGGCCAAAGGTTTGGATGTTTATTATGTGGAAAGTATCGACACTATCGGCGAGAATATCAGGGAGATACACCCCCACGGCTTTGCCTCGGTGCCGCGTGTTATCGAGAAATTATACGATAAAATAGAGGTAAAAGGCAAGGAGCTGAAAGGCATAAAACGTTGGCTTTTCGATTGGGCTGTTAAGCTTGGCTCTGTCTATGAGGACGACCCTGCAAAAAGAAGTGCTTTTTACAATATGAAATTGTCCGTAGCGCAGAAGTTGATCTTCAGCAAGTGGATGGAGGCCCTTGGCGGAGACCTTCGTGTGGTTATTTCGGGAGGTGCCGCTTTGCAGCCTCGTTTGGCTCGATTATTTACCGCTGTGGGGCTCAAGGTTGCTCAGGGTTACGGCCTCACCGAGACTTCGCCGGTTATCTCGGTCAACTGGGATAATTATCCGCATATGCAAGCGGGTAGCGTTGGCGAAGTCGTTAAAAATGTGGAAGTTAAGATAGCCGATGATGGCGAAATACTGATGAAAGGCCCCAACCTGATGAAGGGTTATTACAAAGACCCTGAGCGCACAAAAGAGGTAATTGATGAAGAAGGGTGGTTTCATACCGGTGACATTGGTAAATTGGAAAACGGTGTGCTTTGGATTACCGACAGGAAAAAGGAGATATTTAAACTTTCCACCGGAAAATATGTTTCGCCGCAGGTGGTTGAGAATATTTTTAAGGAGTCGGCCTTTATCGAGCAAATTTTGGTAGTGGGAGAGGGAGAGAAATATGCGGCGGCCATAATAAGCCCCAATTTCTATTTCTTGCACGGTTGGTGCTTTAAACACAACATAAAATTCAGAGATAATCAGGATTTGATTCATAAGCCCAAGGTCATAGAGCGCTATCAAAAGGAGATTGATAAAATAAATGCCGGCTTGGGAACCCACAATCGAATTGTTAAGTTTGCGCTCACCTGTCGTGAATGGAGTACGGCCACGGGAGAATTATCCCCGACACTTAAGCTTAAACGCAAGAAACTCAAGGAGTTATATAAGGTTAAGCTTGATTATCTCTACGGCTATACCGATGATAAGGGGGACTTGGGGGAACGGGATTAAAAATTTTGCTTTCTTCCCGAGGTAGAGTTTGTAAAGGTTTTACAGAATCAAAATTTTGTCTGATTCGACGGTGTTATCATCAAAAGAAGATTTGTAAAAATAAACTCCTTTTCCGGGTAGCGTTAATTCAAATTCGGTATCGTTGATGTTGTGATATCCGGCAATTTCCGCCCCCGATACCGAAAAAATCGAAATGCTCTTTATGACTTTCTTGCTTTTAAAGCCCAATTTGTTGTTCCCTTTATTGATAATCAGCATCTTAGGCGAAGTTAAATTTTGTGAGTGTTTAATGCCTGCCGTTTCATATTCCACAATAAAATACAGCTGATTCGAAATGTTGATATCATTCCATTCGCCTGCAATGTTTCCCATTCCTGCCGCCGGCCACGGTTCGAGAGCTATTGCGGCGCCGTCTTGATTTCCGGCGTAATTATCGGGTTCGTTGGAGCCCGTGCCGGTGTTTGTTCCGCCCCAGTTTACGTAGGCGCCGTTTACGGGAGCTCCGTTGTTGGCTCCCCACGAGCCTTGACCCTTGTAAAAATTCGTGCCGTTGCCGTCGTTATCGCCGTCCCAAAGCCATGTGCCTTCGGATTGTTTATCGGTGCCCCCAATCCACACATATGCCACGCCGCCACCGTCGGCAACGGAGGTGTATTGCATAGAAATACCCGATGCCTGAATAGCAGCCCAAAGGCTGTCCTGCTCGGCTTTGCTTTCTATGTGAACCAAATGTCCGCCGTCTTGCGCGGCCCACGCCGCAGCGTCAGTCCAACTTTTCTTTGTCTTAACAAGTTTGTAAGATTTGCCTTGGATGCTAAAGCTGTAGTCGGTGGCATAGCTTGCTCCCGCCAAAAATAGAATTACCGGAATGAAAAAGTATTTCATGATTTTGCAGATTTGCTTGTTTAAAATTGATGAGTAGATGCAAAAATACGAATTTGATTAATCGAAGAGCGGTTTTAAAATCTAATTTTTATTTATTAACGTGTATTTCAGGTTGTTAATAATCATCCAAATCCGAGGGTATTTTGTTGACATTCGTGGTGTTTTGGTAGTAAATTGCCACTTGGTTTTGTTTACGAGCTTATATAAAGAACAATCTAAATGGCTGCTGCTAAATATTTGAATAAAGATAGAATCATCTGGGCTGCAACGCGTTCGGTGTTAGAGTCTTTGCGTTTTAAAAGCAAAAGGGGAGGGGCCAAAAGTAAAAGCCGCTGGACGCTGTTTGAGAGAATATTGAGTGTCTTTGTTTTTTTTCTGAAAATAACCGGCTATTACAAAAAAGGGCTTGGCAATGCCATGTATAATCAACTTACGGAAGTAACTCTTGAATATGAAGACCTTCCCGAATCCCTTGACGGATATAAAATAATACATCTGAGTGATTTACACCTCGATACCATTGCCAAAACCGAGGTTTATATCGTCGATAAAATAAAGGATTTGAAATATGACCTTTGCGTGATAACCGGAGATTATCGAAAAAACGATTCGGGCAGATTTGTGCACGTAATACGACCTTTTAAATATCTTGTTAACCATATTAATGCACCCGACGGAATATGGGCGGTGTTGGGCAATCACGATTCGTATATGATGGTTGATTACGAGGAGGAACTTGCTCCTTTGAAATTCCTTGTAAATGAGGATGTTGTATTAGATAAAGGCGGTGCGAAATTAAATATAACAGGGACAGACGACCCCTTTTCATATTTTACCGACAGGGCTATTTTTGCCCTTGAGAAAGCTGAGGGTGATTTTAAAATTGCTCTGGTTCATACGTCCGAATTGCATGATGTGGCCTCTGAAAACGCATTCAATCTTTATTTGTGCGGGCACACACATGCCGGTCAGATTTGTTTGCCGGGCGGCATACCTCTGATAACACACCAAAAAGACGGCCGCAAATATCTGAAGGGCTTGTGGCGCGACGGGGCCATGTATGGCTACACCTCGGCAGGCAACGGCGTCTCGGGCGTGCCTTTGCGTTTTAACACCTTTGGCGAGGTGGTGCTGATAACCCTGAAAAAGAAGAATATTAACCCTGAAAAAAGATAATGCCATGATTGATTATGATGTTTTTGATATGACCTACGGCGACTTCGGTGCGGATATGATAAACGAAATTATTGATATCTATATCTCGGAACATGAGGGACGTTTTGAAACCATGAAAAAAAATATTGAAGACGGCGATTTGGATGCCCTCGGTAAAAATGCTCATAGCCTTAAGGGAGCTACCGCCGTGCTTTACGACAATGATGTTGCCGAGCTGGCACGTCGCCTCGAGATGAAAGGTAAAAATAATGATTCCGAGGGTGTTGCCGAGCTTTTCGAGGAGCTTAAAAAAGAGACCGACAGGTTGATAGAAGACCTTAAGGAGCTGAAAAAGAGGTATTAAGCGGAAAGGGCTATTTCTTTCGCAGATTAAAAATATCGCTTGTGCCGGTTGCCCATAACAGACTAACCCCGTTAGCGTTTATCCGCAAAGTCAAGAGTTTGTTTTTAAATTTCCCCGTTTTTCTTCATACGGTAAAGGGTTGATTTACCCACGTCGAGTTTTTTGGCTACAAGTAAAATGTTGTTGTCGTATTTTTTCAGGAAGCTTTTTATAATTCTCCTGTTGTACTCTTGCAGCGTCAATTCTTCCATCATCAGGTCGCTCATTGATGAGGAGCGTTGGAAGTTGATATCCTCGGCTTGTATGGCGTTGGTGTTGGCCATCACAGCGGCAAGCTCCACAATGGCTTTCAGCTCTCTGACATTTCCCGGGTAGGGATATTTCAGAAGTTTTTCCTGCGCCGGTTTCGACAAGCTCAGCATTTCCATTTCGTTTTCAAGGCAAAATTCTTTTATGAAATGCTTGGCCAAGAGAATGATGTCGCTGCCCCTTTCGCGCAAAGGAGGGAGGTTAATGGGTAAGCCCAGCAAGCGGTAATAAAGGTCTTCGCGGAAATTTCCTTTTTGCACTTCTTCCATCAGGTTGCGGTGCGTTGCCACTATTATCCTTACATCGGTTTTTATGGTGGTGTTGCCTCCCACGCGCGTAATTTCTTTTTCTTGTATGGCTCTCAACAGTTTGGCCTGCATGGCAAGGCTCATTTCGCCTATTTCATCGAGAAACAGCGTGCCTTTGTCGGCTTCCTCAAATTTTCCCACTCTTGTGGACGATGCCCCGGTAAAGGCTCCTTTTTCGTGTCCAAACATCTCACTTTCAATAAGTTCTTCGGGCACTGCCGATACGTTTACCACCACAAAAGGCTTTCTTTTTCTCGTTGAATTGTAGTGGATGGCTTTGGCGACAACTTCTTTTCCGGTGCCCGTTTCGCCTGATATGGAAACCGTAATGTTCGTCTTTATGGCTTTTTCCATCAAGGTGAAAACATGTTTTATCGCCGGACTGTTGCCCACAATGCTTTTTGTAAATTCGTATTTTTTGCCTATCTCCGCACGCAGATTTTTTATTTCGTCCTTTAAATCAAGGGTTTCACGTATGAATTTTATGGAATTCCAAAGGCGCGTTTTTATTTCTTCATTTTTTACGATGTAATCTCTTGCACCGCTTTTGAGCAAGTCAACGGCAGTGTCTATGTCCTCTTGCCCCGAAATTATTACAACGGGAAGGTCGGGATTGAATTCTTTTATTTTGACAAAAACATCCATTCCCGTCATGTCGGGTAATGAATAATCGAGGGTGATAATATCGGGATTTACTATGTGCAGCATATCCAATAACTCTTTCCCGGTCGAGGCTATTTTAACTTCATTATCAGGATTTTGATCAAGATGATAAGCTATCAATTTAGCATACATCGGGTCGTCTTCAACAACGATAATCTTCGTCTTTCTCATAACTGCAGTCTTGATTTTCGGTTAACGGTCTAAAATTTAGACTCAATTCCCAAAATTACAAACTATTTTGGTGTAAGGCAAGAT
>CAZPGC010000064.1:0-5884 GCA_964585875.1 uncultured Prolixibacteraceae bacterium
AACTCCCCAATATCCACACCTCAATGCACGCATATTCCACTATATTAATACCCGTTCTTGTTATAATCATCTGATTATCAGAACTGAAAAATATTTGCTTATTCTCCATAGCGTGTGGTTTGGAGGTTGATGCTCCAAAGATAATAACTTTTATCATAACTCTTATTCGTAATATCCGCCGGTCTTTCTTCACTTTATATTTTGCATATTTTTCCAATAGTCAGGCACTTAACCTTTTTTAACTCAAAGCCTCTTTACATAGCCCTTCTCTTGGGTAAATTTGCCCTCGTGAATATCAAAACGAAAAAAATTATGGAAGTAACGACAGACATCAGAGAGCTTAACGAGAAAATAAAAGCCGAGAGCTCCTTTATCGATTTGATAAATATGGAGATGGGCAAAGTGATTATCGGTCAGAAAAAAATGCTTGAGAGCCTGCTTATAGGGCTGCTGTCCGACGGTCATATTTTGCTCGAAGGCGTGCCGGGCCTTGCCAAAACGCTGGCGATTAATTCTTTGGCCGGTGCCATCGACGCTAAATTCAGCAGGATTCAGTTTACCCCCGACCTTTTGCCGGCCGACCTTGTGGGTACCTTGATTTACAGCCAGAAAAAAGAGGAATTTTCGGTGAAAAAGGGTCCTGTCTTTGCCAACTTCGTACTGGCCGACGAGATAAACCGCTCGCCTGCCAAGGTGCAGTCGGCCCTGCTCGAGGCCATGCAGGAAAAGCAGGTGACAATAGGCGACAACACCTACAAGCTGCCTAACCCTTTCCTTGTGCTTGCCACCCAAAACCCCATTGAGCAGGAGGGTACTTACCCGCTGCCCGAAGCACAGGTGGACAGGTTTATGCTGAAAACCGTGATAGGCTACCCGACCAAGGAAGAGGAGAAACTTATTCTGCGTCAGCAGATTAAAAACGAAAAGCCGAAGACTAACTCGGTGGTCAAGCCGCAGGACATCATTAAGGCCAGGGACGTCGTTGCAGAGGTTTATCTCGACGAAAAAATTGAAAATTATATCACCGATATCGTCTTTGCGAGCCGCTATCCCGAAAAATACGGCATTGGCAATCTGGCCAACTTCATCAGTTACGGTGCCTCGCCCAGGGCTTCCATTTTTATGGCCAAGGCCGCTCGTGCTTATGCCTTTATCAAACGGCGCGGCTATGTCATTCCCGAAGACATAAGAGCCGTTTGCACCGACGTGATGCGCCACCGCATAGGACTTACTTACGAGGCCGAAGCCGACAACATTACCTCGGTGGACGTCATCAACGAGATACTGAACACGGTGGAAGTTCCGTAGAGTTTTGTTTATTGTATTCTTATTGATAATCAATGATTTATAAACAAAATAACAGATAAAACCGTGGAAGCAAGCGACACATTAAAAAAGGTAAGAAAGATAGAGATTAAGTCTCGCGGGCTGTCGAATCAGATTTTTTCGGGGCATTATCATTCGGCGTTCAAAGGCAGGGGAATGGCCTTCAGCGAGGTGCGCGAATACCGTTTCGGCGACGACATTCGCTCTATCGACTGGAACGTTACGGCGCGTTTCAACCATCCTTACGTGAAAATTTTCGAGGAAGAACGCGAGCTGACGGTGATGCTTTTGATTGACCTTAGTGGCTCCAACGACTTCGGAACGCGTACCGGCACCAAATTGGAGTTGATAACGGAAGTGGCGGCGGTGCTTAGTTTTTCGGCCATAACCAACAACGATAAGGTGGGCGTGATTTTTTTCACCGACAGCGTCGAAAAATTTATTCCGCCGGCAAAGGGCAGCAAGCACATCTTGCGCATCATCCACGAGCTGATAAATTTCAAGCCCCAAAGCAATAGCACCGACATCAGCGAGGCGCTGAAATATCTTACAAACGCTTTGAAAAAACGTTCCACCACCTTTCTGATTTCCGATTTTGTGGACAGCGGCTTTGAGAAGGCTTTGCAGATAGCCTCGCGTAAGCACGACCTCGCCGCTTTGCGTGTTTACGACCCCGCCGAAAAAGAGATTCCCGACTTGGGTTTGCTGACGGTAAAAGACCCCGAAAGCGGAAAAGAAATGACCATCGATACTTCTTATGCTCCCGTACGTGCTGCATACAACAGGTGGTGGACAAAGCACGGTGACAAGATAAAACGCAGCTTCAACTCGGCGGGTGTTGATTATGTGGAATTGATAACAGGTGAGGACTACGTCAAACCTTTACTGAAATTGTTTAAAATGAGAGAAAGCAGATATTGATATGAATATCAGGGGTTTAAAAATATTATTATTTCTTATTACCGCCGTCTTGTCGCTTAGGGCGCAAGAGGTAAAAGTTGAGGCTAAACTCGACACCAACAATATTTTGATAGGCGATCAAGTCAATTTGAATATAAAACTGACTAAGCCCGCCGGACTGAAGGTGCTGTGGCCGTTAAGTGAAGATACCATCAGCAAAAACATTGAGATTGTAAGCAAAGGTCCCATCGACACCCTTGCACGTGACAACAAGATGATAACCTTGGAGCGCAAGTATCTCATCACCTCTTTCGACTCGGGATATTGGGTGATAAGACCGCAAAGGTTTGTTTATAATATTCTGAACGACAGTACTTTCGACTATGTGGAGACGGAGCCCTTGCTCCTCGGCGTAAGGTCCTTGCCGGTGGACACCACCAAGGCCATAAAACCCATAAAAGGCATTATGGCAGAGCCTTATACCTTTGGCGAGATAATGTTACGTTTTGTCTTACCCGCAGTGGCAGTGGCTGCCTTGCTTTTGTTTGTGGTGTATGTTATACGCCGTCGTAAGGCAAACAAGCCCATCTTCGGACTGGCGGAAAAACCCTTGCCGCCGCCGCACATCGAAGCTCTTGACGCACTTAACAGGCTGAAAGACAAAAAGCTGTGGCAGCGAAACGAGGTTAAGGAATTCTATTCGCAACTAACGGATATCATGCGCCGCTATATCGAACGTCGTTTCGATTTTCCGGCACAGGAGATGGTTACGGCGGAGATTTTGGGCAGCCTTAAAACCGGAGAAATTCCTGAAGATTTGCTCATAAAAACGGATGAAATTTTGTCCATGGCCGACTTGGTCAAGTTTGCAAAGTTCACCCCGCTCGCCGACGAAAACGATGGGGCTATGCGTTGGGCTTTCGACTTTGTGGAAAAAACATATAAAAAGGCTGAGACCGGCGAAGCCGGCGAAAATGGAAAAGATAGGGATGAAGAAAAGCGAGAAAAGGCGGAAAATGGAAAGGAGGTTGAGTTATGATTAGCTCTTTGCAACACATCAGCTTTGCCAATCCGTGGTGGTTTTTGCTCTTGGCTTTGATACCGCTGCTCACGGTTTTTTATATCTTGCGATTGCGCAAGAAAAAAGCAACTCTGAGCCTTTCCACCCTTGAATGGATTTCGGGAAGGGAGCTTAAAAGCTTGAGACAAAGGCTTATACACCTTCCGTTTATTCTGCGTATGCTGGTGATAGCCCTGCTGTCGGTGGCAATGGCACGGCCGCAAACCTCCGACAGTCATCAGGAAAGAAACATCGAAGGCATCGACATAGTAATGGCCATGGATATCTCGGGCTCTATGCAAGCCATGGATCTGAAACCCAACAGGTTGGAGGCCGCCAAGAAAGTGGCTAAAGAGTTTATCGACGAACGTCCCAACGACAGAATAGGACTGGTGGTCTTCAGCGGCGAGGCCTTTACGCAGTGCCCCTTAACCATTGATCATCAGGTTGTTAAAAATCTTATCGACCCCTTGAAAACGGGTATGATAGAAGACGGCACCGCCCTTGGCGACGGCCTGGCCACGGCGGTAAACAGGATAAAAGACTCCAAAGCCATCAGCAAGGTGATAATTCTGCTCACCGACGGGGTGCAAACCTCCGGCTCTCTGGACCCTGTCTCGGCGGCAGAGCTCGCCAAAACCTTTGGCATCAGGGTTTATACCATAGGCGTGGGTCGTCACGGCATGGCTCCTTATCCGGTGCAGACTCCCTTCGGCAGGCAGGTGGTTAACTATCCCGTGGAAATCGACGAGAAGGTGCTAAAAAAAGTGGCCGAGACCACCGACGGCGAATATTTCAGAGCCACCGACAACAAAAGTCTGAGAGAGATTTATAAGAAAATCGACAAGTTGGAGAAGTCCAAAATTGAGGTTAATATCTTCAGAAACAAATACGACAAATACCGCGGTTTGGTGATTGCCGCCGGCCTTTTGCTTTTGCTCGAAATTTTATTAAGATTAACGGTATTACGCTCAAAACCATAGAGTAATGAAGATTTTTAAATTCGAACATCCGGAATATTTGATAGCGGCATCGGTGGTTTTGCTGCTGTATACGTTGTGGTTTATCGCCAAAGCCCGCGACAAAAATACGCTGCTTCGTTTGGGTGAAGAAGCCCAAGTCAAAAGGCTTGTCAAAGCTCTGTCGCCACAAAAAAGAGCATGGAAATTTTTCCTCGTCAATCTGGCTGTGGTGATGATAGCCCTAGCCTTGGCAAATCCGCAACTCGGCTCCAAAATGGAGAAAGCCACGCGCAAGGGTGCCGACATAATGATAGCCCTCGATATTTCGCGCTCAATGCTGGCGCAAGACATAAAACCAAACCGGCTGACACGCGCCAAAATGGCCATCTCGCGCCTCGTTGACAAGCTGGAGGGCGACCGCATAGGCATCATCGTTTTTGCAGCCGAAGCATATACGCAATTACCCATCACCACCGATTACGGCGCAGCCAAGATGTTTCTTTCTTCGGTGAATACCGACTATATTAACAACCAAGGTACATCCATAGCCGCGGCAATTGAGAAAGCAATGCAAACCTTTGAGCAAAAGCCTGTTAAGGACAACAAAAAGAACAAGGCCCTCATCATCATTACCGACGGTGAAGACCACGAGCAGGGTGCCGTAGATGCCGCAAAAAAAGCTGCTGCCGCGGGTATAAAAATCTATACCATCGGCATGGGTCTTGAGTCGGGGGCTCCCATTCCCGTTTACCGCAACGGCGTTAAAACCGGTTATAAAAAAGACCGTGAAGGGCACACTGTCATTACCAAGCTCAACGAAAACCTGCTGAGGGAAATTGCTGCTGACGGTGGCGGTTATTTTGTCAGAGCAAATAATTCAAACACAGGCCTTAAGAAAATTTTTAAATCCATAAGCAAGCTCGACAAAGAAGAAATCGAGACAAGGAGTTTCAAAGAGTACGAAGGCTGGTTTCAGATTTTCGTTTTTGCCGCCATCCTTTTCTTGCTTATCGAAATTCTTATCACCGAAAAACGAGGCAAATTTGCCGACAGGTTTAACATTTTCACCACTAATTCCATAAACGGTAAAAAGGAGGTTAAATCATGAGATATCTTTTCAACATATTGATAATCTTGGTATTATCGACTTTTACAACTGAACTTGCGGCTCAAAAAATAAGTGTGAAAAAACAAATTCGCAAGGGCAATAAGGACTTTGAAAAGAAAAAATACGGCGATGCCGAAGTGTATTACCGCAAGGCTCTCGAGAAAAATGCGGATTATGCCAAAGCCCGTTACAACCTTGCCAACAGCCTTTACCGTCAGGGTAAATACAAAGAAGCCGCCGAAGCTTACGACAACGTTGTAAATATGAAACTCGACGACAAAGACAAGGCGGCGGCATATCACAACCTCGGTAATTCATACGCACGGCAAAAACAATGGGAGAAAAGCATAAATGCTTATAAACAAGCGCTTAAGATAAACCCGAAGGATATGGATACCAAATATAATTTGGTTTATGCACAAAAGCATTTGAAGCAACAACAGAAGCAAAACAAGCAAAACCAAAATAAGGATAAGCAAAACCAAAATAAGGATAAGCAAAACCAAAATAAGGATAAGCAAAACCAAA
>CAZPGC010000064.1:5984-10954 GCA_964585875.1 uncultured Prolixibacteraceae bacterium
AAGCAAAACCAAAATAAGGATAAGCAAAACCAAAATAAGGATAAGCAAAACCAAAACAAGGATAAGCAGAATCAAAACAAGGATAAGAAGGGGCAGGACAAGAAACAACAACAAAATCAAGAAAAACAACAACAAAAGAAACAAGGTCAAGACAAGAAAGAGCAGCAAAAACAAGGTCAAGACCAAAAGAAAGAGCAGCAAAAGCAGCAGCAAGGGCAAAAGCGGCAGATGTCGAAAAAAGATGCCGAGCAACTGCTGAAGGCCATTGCGGAAAAAGACAAAAAGACCAAGAAGAAAGCGGATAAAAAGAAAGCTGCCGCCGTAAGAGTTAAAGTAGAAAAAGACTGGTAATCACATAGATATGAAGAATATACTGAGCATATTATTGATTTTTATATCCTTTTGGGCGGGAGCACAAAAGGTGAGCTTCACCCTGAGTGCACCGGGAGCCGTGGAGCTTGGCGAATCTTTTACGGTTTCATATACCTTAAATCAACAAGGCAGCCGTTTCAAGGCACCCGTTTTCAATGATTTCGACTACCTCGGAGGCCCGTATTCCTCTTATTCATCGTCGATGCAAATCATCAACGGCTCTATGACGCAAAGTGTGAAAAACACCTATTCCTTCACTTTGCGCGCCGTAAAAACCGGCAAATTCACCCTGCCTGCCGCCTCTGTCACAGTGGACGGCAAGGTGTATAAGTCCAATACCAAAACCATTGTCGTGGTAAAAGGCAATGCCAATGCTCAGGCAGGGGCGGGCAGCACGGCTCAATCCAATCAAAATCAGGGAGCGGGAGTAAGCTCTCAAGATAATCTCAAGCCTGCCACAGCACCGCAAGGTCTTGTTTTTGCAAGGACTTTTGTCAGTAAAAAGAATGTGTATGTCGGTGAGCCTCTGCTTGTTACGCAGAAAATATATTCCGAAAAACAGTTTACCGGCATCAACGATTTCAAAGAGCCCGAATACACCGGTTTTTGGAAAGAAGATATTGACTTGGGGCAACTGAAACAAGACCGCCAAGCCATAGGCAATAAAACCTACTACACCGTTACCTTGAAAAAAATGATACTCTTTCCGCAAAAGGCCGGAAAGCTGACCATCGGCAGCTTCGACGTGAAAGCGGTTATAAGTATCATCAAAACGCGTAAGGCACGCGACCAGTGGGAGCAGTGGATGTATGGCAATACCATCAGGACTTCGCAAAATACCAACGTGGACGTCAATTCGCCAAAAGTGGTGGTCAACGTAAAGGCGCTACCCGAAAAAGGAAAGCCGGCCAATTTCACAGGAGTGGTAGGCTCTTTCAGTATGTCGGCTTCCATAGATAAAGATAAGGTGGATGCCAACGATGCCATTAACCTGAAAATCAAGGTGAAAGGGACGGGTAACATTGACTTGCTCGATGTCCCCAAGCCTGATTTTCCGCCCGACTTCGAAGTTTATGACCCGAAAATAAACACAAAAAAGGAAAATACCGTTGCCGGAGTCACGGGATACAAAAGCTACGAGTATTTGATAATTCCGCGCAATGAAGGAAGTTACAAGCTGCCTCCCGTTGAATTCAGCTATTTCGACAGCGGCAAAGGAAAGTACGTAACCCTGCGCTCCGACACCTTCAAAATAGTTGTGGGCAAAGGCAGCGGAGGGCATTACGTCAGCGGCTCGGCACCCGTCAACCGCGAAGATGTGAAATTCCTCGGCAAAGACGTACGCTACATTAGAACACATGTTGACCGGTGGCAGCCTAAAGGCTATCATTTCTTCAACTCGCTGTGGCATATCGGCAGCCTTATCATGCTTACGCTTATTACGATAGCGGCTGTATTTCTCTCGCGTAAAATTGAAAAGGAGCGTGCCGACGTGGTTTCGATGCGCACGCGGAAAGCCACCAAAGTGGCGCGCAAAAGATTGCGCAGCGCCGCGCGTCTGCTCAAAGAAGGCAACGACAAGGAGTTTTATCTTGAGATTTCGAGGGTGCTGTGGGGCTATCTGAGCGACAAATTCCGCATACCGCCGGCAGAGTTGTCCATGGAAAACGTACGCGAAAAATTGTCGGATTTGATGGACAGCCAAACAATCGACGAGATAATCGCCATACTCGACAAGTGTGAATTTGCCAGATTTTCTCCCGCGGGAGGAAACTCGGCAAAACAAGAAATCTATGATGAGACAATGGGTATAATCAGCAAAATAGAGAAAAAACTAAAATGATGAAAACAGCAAAATATATCATAGCCCTTTTGTTTGTGTGGCAGGGTTTCGGTGCCGCTGCCGCAGGGAGCGACCAAGCCTTCGACAAGGCGGTAAAGCTCTATTCGTCAGGCGAATACAGCAAAGCTATTGACATTTACGACTCCATACTCCACAGCGGTGTCGAGTCGTGGGAGCTTTACTATAACCTCGGCAATGCATGGTTCAAAAAAGAGGAATATCCCAAGGCCATACTATTTTATGAAAAAGCGCTGAAAATCAATCCGTCGAACCCCGACATAAAATACAACCTCGAATTGGCAAACAGCAAAATTGCCGACAAAATAGAGCCTCTGCCTGTCTTTTTCCTAAAAAGGTGGTGGCTCAACTTCAGCGGCCTGCTAACGGAAAAGCAATGGGGTATCGCCACAATTATTTTGTGGGCTTTGCTTATGCTCGCCTCCTATATCTTTTTCACCACCGGCTCGGTGGGGCGCAAAAAAATCGCCTTTTGGTTTGGCGTCCTTATGCTGGTTTTCAGCCTTACTTCCGGTGCCGCAGGCTACAAGCAATACCGATTGGCCAGCAGTCATAAAAGTGCCATAGTAATGACACCCACCGTTAATGTAAAGAGCTCGCCCGACAAAGGCAGCACCACCATCTTCGTCCTTCACCAAGGCACCAAAGTGCGCCTCACCGAAAAAATAGGCAACTGGTACCGCATCACCATCGCCAACGGAAATAAAGGATGGATAAAAAGTGAAGATTTGAGGAAGATATAAAGTTAAAAGGTAAAAGGCAAAAGGAAAAAGTTCAAAGGCAAAAGGATAAATGCTGAAATAAAGCCCCGATGATAGGGGTGTAGGGATTTCTTTGAAGCCCTCTATGGCTGCCATATTTTTTGCCACGAATGCACGAATGGTTTTTATTCCTTAACGTGTCAGGCCTACGACTGATTCGTGGCCATTCACCGCCGAAAACAAGCGAAAAAGAATAACAAAGAAGAACACAGATAACACAGATTCTACTGATACCCACAGAGTTAATCCGCCAAATCAGCGTTTTCTCTGCTTCTAAACAAAAAATCTGTGAAAATCCTCAAAATCCATATCATCCGTGTTCCCAAAAATATCATTCGCGAATTCGTGGCTATTCACCGCCGAAAACAAGCGAGCAAAGCGAAGCAAATCTGTGAAAATCCGTAAAATCTACTTCATCAGTGTTCCCCAAATAAGTTCAAAGGCAAAATGAAAACGCTAAATTTCCATCACCACCATCCTCAAAAGCCATAAAAAATAAATGCCGCAAAACAGGCTGTTCTGCGGCATTTATCACACTTTCCTTTTTCAAAAAAACAGATTAGAAAGGCCAGAAATTGTTATCGTTCCAGATGTCTTCTTTCAGGGCATCATTGAGTTTGTGCAACTCCTTGGCATGGCCTTCTTCCCAACGGGCGAGCATTGAATAAATCTCCTTCTCGGTGGAGTCAACAGCCTCTTCGGCTCTTTCGGAATAAAGCTTTATGGCTCTGTTTTCGAAATCGATGGCCGAAGCAATGGCAGCCGCCTCGAAACCCGCCGCACTTATTTCCTTTTTAAGTTCTTCGGTGAGCACCTTGGTGGCTATCTCTTCCTCGTCGTGTTCGGGGGCATCCTCCACCTTGATAAACTCGTGATTTTTGTGATAGTTCTGAAATTGCTTCGACAGAAACATGATATGCTCGTCTTCTTCGGCAGCCATTTGTTCGAAAATCTTCTTTGCCGACTTGCTTTCGGTCTTTTCGGCTACGCTGCTATAGAAAGCTTTACCTCTCATTTCCAATAAGATAGCTTCCTTTAATATGTCTTCTACTGTTTTTGCCATAATTCTTTGTTTTAAAAATTTGTTTTACGGTGGTAAAATTAAAAAAATATGTGACTCGGGGAAGGAAGATATTGGAATAAAATTGCAAATAATTTCACCGCCCCGAAAATGCAAAGGTTACTGCAGGCAAATCTTTAAAATTAACGAAAAACCGCGTTCCGGTGCGAGAAATCCCCCAGTTATATGGCTTTATCTCCTACCTTTGCGTTGAATTTCGACACAAAACGAATTGCATTATGGAAATATTGGACGAGCTGACTTTCAGGGTGATAGAGCTGGCAAAACAGACCGGCGATTTCATTATGAGTGAAAAAGGAAAAATTGCTGCTGCGGATGTGGAATCCAAAGGTGTGCACAATTATGTTACCTATGTTGACAAAACCGCCGAGAAGATGCTGGTTGACGGCCTGTCGCGGATATTGCCCCCTGCAGGTTTTATCGCCGAAGAGGGGACTTCCGACAAAAAAGGCGAGGTTTTCAACTGGATAATAGACCCCTTGGACGGCACCACCAATTTTATCCACGGCCTGCCGCCTTTTTGTATCAGCATTGCCTTGCAAAAGGAGGGAAAAACCGTTTCCGGTGTTATTTACGAGCCCAATCTCGAAGAGGTCTTTTACGCTTGGGAAGACAGCCCCGCTTTTTTGAATTATCAGCCTGTCAACGTTTCGGCAAAGAGTGAGCTTGACGACGCCTTGCTGGCAACGGGTTTTCCCTACTACGACTACAGCAAGCTTGAAAAATACATGGAGGTATTTAAATGGTGTATGCTTAACACTCGGGGTGTCAGGCGCTTAGGCTCGGCAGCGATTGACCTTGCCTATGTGGCTTGCGGCCGAATGGACGGCTTTTTCGAGTACGGCCTCAGCCCTTGGGACGTGGCTGCCGGCGCCTTTATCGTCGAAAGAGCCGG
>CAZPGC010000064.1:11054-14905 GCA_964585875.1 uncultured Prolixibacteraceae bacterium
TAAATTTTGTTATTTTTGTAACATAATCTTCAATCACCGAATATGAATATCGAAACACGAGAAGTAAAAGGAGCTAAGGATATTAAGCGCTTTATAAATTTTCAATACGACTTATACAAAAACGACCCCATGTGGGTTCCTATGTTGAAATCCGATGAGATTGCGGCCATAACGCCGGAGAAAAATCCCGCTTTTAAGTCATGCAAGGCCAAATTCTGGATGGCTTTTAAAGACGGCAAAGCGGTGGGTAGAATAGGCGCAATTATCAACGAGCGCTACAACAGCGAGCATAACGAAAAATTGGGCAGGTTCACTCGTTTCGAGTCTATAGACGACACGCAAGTGGCCTCAACACTCCTCGATACGGCCTCGGCTTGGCTCAAGGAGCAAGGTATGGAAACGGTAAAAGGTCCGCTGGGTTTCAACAACTTAGACCAGCAAGGGATGCTAATCGAGGGCCATGAATACCTGCCTTCCATTGCCTCGACATACCATAAAAAATATTACAAAAGGATATTCGAAGAGCTGGGCTGGGAAAAGGATATCGACTGGGTGGAATTCAGGCTCACCCTTGGCGAACAGGCGCAGAAAAAAGCCATGCGCGGTGCTGAACTTATCAAAAAACGCTACGGCATAACCGTAAAACATTTTGAAAACACCAAACAGTTGAAACCTTTCAGCAAGACCATCTTCGAGATAATAAACGAGTCGTTCGACGTCTTGCCCTTTGTGTCTTCTTTCGATGCCGAGCTGATAGATTTTTATGCTAACAAATATCTTAACTTCCTGAATCCGAGGTTTGTAAAAATGACCATACTCGACGGTAAGCCCATAGGTTTTATCATCGGAATGCCGAGTTTGTCGGAGGCCATGCAAAAAGCCGGCGGCAAATTGCTGCCTTTTGGTTTTACCCACATTTTGAAAGCCAGAAAGGGCAAGGGTGTCGATACCATCGACCAGCTTCTCACGGGCGTCATCAAGGAATATCATTCCACGGGAGCGGCAGTGGTTTTACAGGCGGAGTTGCAAAACGAAATGGTGAAACACAACATTAAATATATTGAGACAACGGGAATTTTCGAGACCAACGACAGAGCAATCAAAAACTGGAAAAATTACGAGCATATTCAACACAAACGCAGAAGATGCTTTGTGAAAAAGTTATAATAAACTAAAATACAGCTACTTATGAAAAGAGTTTTACTTTCGATGTTATTGGCCTTTTTAATTACGGGTACCACTTTTGTCAAGGCTCAAGATTTTATGCCCTTTATCCATGATAATTACGCTGGCGCAACGGGCATGTTTTATAACCCTTCTTCCATTGTTGACAGCCGCTATAAGTTCGATATGGAATTTCTCGGTTTTGCCGACAGGATAGAAAACAACTGGGTGCTGATAGACCGCTCCGTACTTTTCAACTGGGCGGCATGGCAAGAGTCTGATTTTCAAAACAATCACATGGAAATGGTTGTCGATGGCCATAACAAAAGTGCTTTTCTCGGTGTGGAAGGCAGGGGACTGTCGTTTATGCTAAACCTCAACAAGAAAAATGCACTGGGTTTTTCGGTAAGGGGAAGAGCCATTATGAATTTCGACAACGTTCCGGAGGAGGCTGCAATTTTGATGTTTAACAATAACGATGTTGACAGCTTGTTTAAACACCATATCTTTCAGGATGTTAGCCAAGAGTTGACGGCCTTTTTCGAATACGGGCTTACTTACGGCAGGGTGCTGTTGTACAACAAAGAACAATTTTTGAAAGCAGGGCTCACCGCCAAGTTGTTGCAGGGAGCGGGCTCGGCCTATCTTTATGAAGATTATTTGGAATATGACCTGATAAATCCCGATACGGCAACAAAAGTTAAGGCCGATATGAAATTCGGCATCACCGGAAATTTGGAGGATATTATGAAATATCAATTTTCGGCAAAACCTTCCATAGGATTCGATTTCGGCATAACCTACGAATGGCGCCCCGATTATGAAGACTACAAATACGAAATGGATGGCAAGAAAAATTTGTGGAGAAAGGATTTGAATAAATACAAATTGCGTGTCTCGGCGTCCATTCTCGACGTGGGTAGAATGAGATTTCAAAAGCAGTATAATTCCGGTAACTTCTTGATTGACACCACTATAGTTGACCTGGGGCATTTGCATTTCAACAACCTTACCGATTTGGCCGATAGCGTTAATTATTACTACGGCACCGAAGGCAAGGGCAGCTATTTCAATATGAAATTACCGACGACTTTGAATTTGAGTATCGATTACAAAATAATAAACCATTTGTATGCAAACCTTGCGGGACGTTATGCCTTTAACCGCGGCTACAAACATTACGAAAAGATGCACTATTTGAATATGCTTGTCCTCGGCATAAGGTATGAGCGGCGCTGGTGGGGAGTTTCGGTGCCCGTGCGTTTAAATCAGTTTGGATATACTACCTTCGGCCTCGGTTTAAGGTTGGGTCCCGTTTGGATAGGCTCTTCCGACCTTATAGGCGTTGTGGGCATGAAAAAACAAGTGATGGGCGGCGACTTTCACATGGCTTTGAAAATACCCATTCTCTACCACTCGCCAAGGGATAAGGACGGCGACCTCGTTTCCGACAAAATGGACGAATGTCCTTTTTCCAAAGGAGCTTGGGCCTTGCGCGGATGTCCCGACATTGACGGTGACAGTATCCCCGACAAAGACGACCAATGTCCCACCGTGGCAGGATTGGCCAAATACAAGGGCTGTCCCGATACCGACGGCGACGGTGTTATCGACAAAAACGACGATTGCCCCGATGTTGCGGGCCTTGCAGAGTTTAACGGCTGTCCCGACACTGATGGCGACGGCATAATCGACAAAAACGACAGCTGTCCGACCATTGCGGGTCCTGTGGTTTTCAACGGCTGCCCCGACAGCGACGGCGATAGTATCCCCGATAATCTTGATGACTGTCCGGAAGTAGCCGGCCTTGCTGTCTTCAACGGCTGTCCCGACACCGACGGTGACGGCATTCCCGATGCCCGCGACCTCTGTCCGACGGTGCCCGGTCTCGACAGCTTGCAAGGCTGCCCCTATGTTGACACCGATGGCGACAGCATTCAAGACAAGTACGACAAGTGCCCCTTGGTGGCCGGCCCGCGCGACAACGAGGGCTGTCCTTACGCCGACACCGACCACGACAGCGTGCCCGACAAAGACGACCTCTGTCCCATGACGCCGGGCCCCGTTTCGAACAACGGCTGTCCGGTGATTAAAAAAGAAGAGCAGGAAATCCTCGATACGGCCTTTGCCAATTTGGAATTCCAAACCGGCAAATCAATCATCAAGGCCTCGTCGTACAGCTCTCTCGACAAAGTTGCAGAGCTGATGAAGAAAAGGACTGATTTCAAACTGCTTATCGAAGGACACACCGATAACGTGGGACGCGCTGCCGCCAACATGAGCCTCTCGCAAAACAGAGCCCTTGCCGTTAAAAACTATCTCATTAGCAGAGGTATAGATGCCACGCGGCTGATAGCAAAATGGTATGGCGAAACAAAACCCATTGCTACCAACGACACTCCCGAAGGACGTCAGAAAAACAGACGTGTGGAAATGAGCATAGTGTTCGATTAGGCTCTAAAACATTTTTCGGATATAAGGAAAAAACCCGTCGGGGAAAAGAAATTTTTCTCCGACGGGTTTTTTGGTTTCTTGTTTTTTCGAAACCACTGTTGTCCGACAAAAATAATAGTAAGAAAAAATGAAGTTTTGCTCCTCAGCATTAAGCATTTTTGCTTCAATGTAACTATTAATCCGTTGATAAAGCGAATAATAAACTATTTGAGGCCGGCAACAGCACTTTTGCA
>CAZPGC010000065.1:0-14730 GCA_964585875.1 uncultured Prolixibacteraceae bacterium
TTCAAATCAATCCCCCTATCCCCCTTCTCCAAGGGGGACTCAGTTAACCCATCGAGAATTTGGCTGTCAACCCGAAAAGATAGTGCCGGTTTTTCCTTCCTTGGTTGAAATCCCCGAATGATTTGCTACATCGAAATCCCCCTTTTTCAAAGGGGGTGCCGAAGGCGGGGGATTAGAAATGTTAATGCGAAAAGTTTTTACTTGGTTTTTTTTACAAAATTTCTATAAGTCAATCCCTACTGACGACCTGCGGTGTCAGCATCTTCGACCTGCCCCCTTCTCCAAGGGGGACTCAACTATAAGGTTGAATATCAGGCTATTAGAACGGAAAATTCCGTGCAAATTTTCCGAATTTGTATTGTTTTTCTTCCTTGGTTGAAATCCCCAAATGATTTGCTACACGGAAGTCCCCCTTTTTTAAAGGGGGTGCCGAAGGCGGGGGATTAGGGGTTATGTACCTGATTCACAATTTTATAAATTGTTTTTCTTCCTCGGTTGAAATCCCCCTTTGAACTTTGAACTTTTCATCTTTGAACTTTTTTCATAACAAAGCGGAGGCTTTCTTCGGTAATCCTAAAATATGACAGCCCTAAAGGGCTTTGGGGAATGCCACTTAATCTTTAAAGCAACCGGCATAACAGCCCTAACGGGCTTTGTATCTTTTTTATATGAAAATTTTCCTATTTTCATTTTTTTGAACTTTGAACTTATAAAGGCAAAAGGCAAAAGTAACCAAACCCAACCATAGTAAATCCCCTTTGAACTTTGAACTTTTCATCTTTGAACTTTGAACTTCCCATCTTTGAACTTTGAACTTCCCCAAATCAAACGGCCTTTGCGCGCATAATATTTTCCCAACAGGGCTTGCAGCTCTTCCAATTCTTTTTTGCTGAATTCAAATGGATTATCTTTTAAAAAAATGAGTCGCGTGTTTGGCAAGGTAAGAAAAACAAAAGGGAAATCCGTCAAGCCGTTATGTCTGAAATCAACCTCTTCCAAAGCTGTCATACCGCTCAAGTCGGGCAATTTTGAAATGGAGTTAAAGCCCAAGTCGAGAATTTTCAGATTTTTCATTTTTCCCATCCATTCCGGAACATATTCGATGTTGTTGTGGTGCATATAAAGTTTTTGCAAAGCACCCAATTTTTGAAACTCATCGGGGATAACCGAGATGCTGTTGTACGAAAGATATAGGTATTTCAGCTTCTTCAAACTACTGATACCCTGTGGGATATATAGAATCCTGTTATAATAAAAATCGAGATGCTCGAGTTGGGGCAGCCTGTAAACCACTTGCGGAATTGTTGTAAAAGAGTCGGAATAAAGAATCAAGGTCCTAAGATTTCTCAGACTATCGAAACCGGCGGGCAAATCGTGTAATGAACAAAAAGCTATGGTCAGTCGCTGCAACTCCGTAAGCCTCGAAAAGTAAGGCGGCAGCGAATCCAAATCTAGGGCCGCAAGTTGCAAGGTCTTAACATGCCTCATCCTTCTGATATTCTTTTTGTTAAGCTCAAACGGATTGTTGCGTATCAGCAATTCGTTGATACTCTTACACCTTTTCATACGCGGCGGCAGTTTCCCGATGTGTGTGTATCGTATGTCGAGATAACGGAGGCTGTCGGACGAAAAAATCCTTGCAGGCAATTTTTTAATGGGATTATCGGGCAAACTGAAGCTGCGAAGTCTTGGCATCCGCGGCACTCTCACTTTTATCAACTTGTTGTTTTCCAACTCAAGCACCCTGATGTGTTTTGCATTTTTTCTCTTTAACTTAATGGATGTCAAATTATTACCTTGCGCATAAATGCCGGTGATATGAGTAAAGCGCCTTATGTCGGGTAACTCGTCGAAGCCCATATTTTCGATATGTAGCTCGAAAATGCTGTCGGAGGGAAAGCCCGCCAAGCGTTCCAAAAAAGCTTCTCGACTTGTATTTTTGCCCTCGGCCGACACCTTTATCGAATCTTTTTGAGCCTGAAGTTTTATAGAAAAAACCGTTAAAAATAAGGCACTTAGCATAAAAAATTTTGAAAGCATCATTTTTTCTTTTTTAGTTTGTTTTCCCATAAAGCGGCTTCCTCGGGCTTTCCAAGTTGGCGATACGCAATAGCTATATTGCTGTAAATTTGTTTGTTATCGGGATTAGCCTTGTACGATTCCTTAAAAAAGTACAGAGCCTTGTTCACCTCTCCTCTTATGGCATAAAGGGTACCGAGGTTTTCCAAGACCGAATAATTTGTCGGGGCAAGCTCGTAAGCTTTCATCAAATAATGTTCGGCAAGTGCCATATCGCCCTTGTTTTTTCCGTAAATCTGTCCCAACTTGTTGTAGGCGTCGGCGTAGGTCGAATCCATGCTCAACACTTTGTTTAACAGCCTTATGGCCGAATCTATTCTGTTTTCGCGTTCGTAATTATAGGCTTTCAGAAAAGTGATGTTTACAATCCGGTATTTCTTATGCAACAGAATGGACAGGGCGCTGTCGGACACTTTCCAATTTCTAACTTCGGCAGCCTTAATGGCAAGATTTCTCATGTTGCTCATCACGTTTTTATCTTTTGGAGCAAGTTTCAAACAATTGGAATAGCACAGCAGCGAATTGTCGTAATCGGCCAGCTCGTAATTTACATTGCCCAAAAGTTCCCAAGCCTGAAAATACTTCGGATGAATCTTTAAACCTTTGGTAATCCACGCCTTAGCCTGAAAGAGCAAAGCTCTCCTGCTCTTTTTGTTTTTCATCTCCAGAGCCTTTTCGTAAGTTTTACCGCCTGCCGAAACGTTACATTTGGCACTGTTGTGCGACACCTTGACGTCGGTGCGAAAAAGAGTGTAATCGTCTTTCCAAACCCTGTTGCGACCAACTGTTTTCAGCGAAAGCGGCACGAGCACCGCAAGCAAAACGGCAAGGGCAACGGCATTTTTCAGCTTTGTTTTTTTCCGAAAATCCGTGAAAGCTTTAGCCGCGATAATAAAAAACCCGATGTGGGCGGGATATACAAACCTTTCGTTCATAAAGGTGCCGATGTTGATAATCAGATTTGACGTTATGGAGAAAACAAGCATAAAAAACATAAAACCGAAAAGGTAGATATCGGGCTCGGTCTTTTTTTGCGCTACTCTAATTAAATGCCTGACAGACAACACTGTAAAAGTAGAAAAGAAAAGAAATGACAAAATCACAAGCGGATTTCCCGGATTTTGAATTTCTATGACGTATGGATAATAATCGTGTGTCAAAGGATGAGGGAATATCATCAATTTCAGATAGATAAGCCAAGTGTAAAAGACCGTGGCATACTTTTGCAACAAGGTGGCGCCGAGGAAAGGGTCGTTTAACAATTCATGCACGCGCACGTTGAGATTGTTTCCCAAAACCGCCCAACGTAACGCAAAATAAGCCGCAAGGGTGATAATAAGCGGCAGCAACGAAAGCGCAAATTGTTTTTTTGAGGGTTTGAAAAAGAGCCACAAAATCAAAGGAATTACCGCAAAAAATGTAAGAGTGCTTTCTTTGGCCAAAATGCCCAAGAAAAACAAAGGCGCTGTTAGAAAGAGATAAGCCGGTTTCTTGGTTGTAACGTATTTTATTAAGTAATAAAGAGTTGAAAAGGAAAAAATCATAGACAGCAGCAAATCCATGCTTTTGATATTGGCTACCACTTCGGTGTTGAGCGGATGCACGGCATACAAAAGCGAGGCTATAAAAGGCAGCGTGAAAAAATCCTTTGGTGAGGATTGGTCAGGAAAAACAGTACGCAGCACTTTGAAAAGCAGCAAAACCGACAAGGCAAAAAGTAAGATGTTAATAAGGTGAAGGCCAAAAGGTTTTAGTCCGAAGAGGGAATAATAAATATTGAATAAGGCTATTGACAGCGGACGATATCTGCCACCCGGCAACAGGGTTTTACCTTCGCCCAAGAAACCCGTGAAAGAGTCGGTTGTGAAAATCTTTTTAAGACCTTCAACACCGCCTTTCGTAAACTCGTTTTGGGTAATCATCATTGTGTCGTCGAGCGCAAATTTATTTTGTAATGTATTGAAATACAACGCAATTGAAACTACCAATAAAAGCAAGACTTTAATAATAAGTATTTTCTCTTCCCTTTCTTTTTTCATCTTTGTCAAGAAAAAATTTTTCAACATTTATTCAAAATCCGGATAAAGCAGATACTTCTTCCTTATGAGCTTATATTTTTTCAAGTCGGCTTGCCACGAGGCTCTTATTTCCTCTTCGGTTTTCCCCCTTTCAATCATAATTCTAAGGCTGTCGGTGCCCGCAAGTTTATTGAAAAAGGGAGTGAAAAAATTGTCTTCGGCGCCGAGGTCGAAGTAGGCGCTACGCAGCCAAAACAAATATAGCCTGTCCATATTCGGAAGCATGGATTCACCGAAGACCGACACGTCGAAACCTTTGCACAGCTTACCCTGCAGCTTGGGATGCGGTGCCTTCCCCGGTATTGGCTCGGGCACAAAGGTGGTGTCGTAATGTTTAAAATCGGGATGGCCGAAAATTTGAAAAGGCTTAGAGGTGCCGCGCCCCACACTTACCACCGTACCTTCGAAAAAACACAAGCTCGGATAGAGGTAAACCGACTTCATATCCGGCAGATTCGGCGAAGGCGGCACAGGCAGCTTATATCTCATCGTATGGTCGTATCCTTTCACTTTAATAACCTGTAATTCACACTGTTCGCCGTCCTTAAGCCAGCCTTCGCCATTGAGCATCATAGCATATTCGCCCACCGTCAAACCATGGACAACGGGAATGGGGTCCATACCGACGAAGGAGCGAAACTCCTTTCTAAGTACGGGCCCGTCAACATAGAAGCCGTTGGGGTTCGGACGATCAAGAATAAGCAATTTTTTACCGTTTTCGGCGCAGGCCTCCATAAGATAATGCAAGGTGGAGATATAGGTATAGAAGCGCGCTCCCACATCTTGCACATCGAAAATCACGACGTCAACATCTTCGAGGTCGGCGGCAGTGGGCTTGCGATGCGAGCCGTAGAGCGAAATCACGGGCAGCCCCGTTTTTGCGTCTATTCCCGATTTTACATGGGTGCCGGCCGCAGCTTGCCCTCTGAAACCGTGCTCGGGACTCATCACCTTTTTAATGTTGACACCAAGAGACAACAGGCTGTCAACAAGGTGCGTCTTCCCTATCATTCCCGTTTGGTTGGTAAGCACGGCGACGGCTTTGCCTTTTAGCAAAGGCAGGTATTTTTCCGTTTGTTCGGCACCGGTTTTAAGCCCTCTTATTCGTCTGTAAGCATCCTGTCCGGACTCGTTAACAGCCTGACATCCCGCCCCTTGAGAGACAACAATAAGAAAAATAAGATAAAACACAAGCCTTTTTGTCATAAAGCAAAAACATTAGATTTACAAAAGGGTAAAGGTATAAAAATTTAGCGCAATGCCGCATTTTAATGAAAGTTCTGACTTTCCCGAAAAAGCAAAAAATATTTCAGTAAATTTTTTCCGACGATTTAAAGGATTTAGTATTTTTGCGGAGAACAGAACAAACTTATGAAGCTCAATTCCAAAATCTATATCATACCGGTAATAGCCTTTGCCCTGTTGGTAATTTTCATACTGACGGCGCCTGACAGTTTGTTTGAAAAAATACCCGACGGAAAACATTCGAGGTTGAATTACCTTTGGCATAAGTTGCAGAACGAGAAAGTTTTACATGCGGTAACACACAACAATTCGCTATCGTACTTTATTTACAAAGGCAAACCGATGGGCTTGCATTACGACTTGCTGAAAGAATATTGCAAGAGCATCGGTGCGGAGTTGCACATCGAAGTTGAGGACGATTTAAACAAAGCGCTAAGGCAGATAAACAAAGGGAAAGCCGATGTTTTGGCAATAGACCTCACCTATACCAAGCCACGCCGGAACACGATAAATTTCACCGAGGCGGTAGGTTACAATCATCAGGTGCTTTTGCAAAGAGAGCGCAAAGGCAAAAAAGACACAAGCTATGTTAATGCCATTCTCGATTTGGAAGGCAAGCGTGTTTACGTGCAAAAAGGAACGGTGTTTAAGAAACAGCTTGAATATTTGCAAGAGCAAACGGGTACCGATTTCGAGATTATAGAAGACCCGGAGCGCACCATGGAAGACCTAATTGAAGCGGTGGCCAACGGCAAAATCGATTATACGGCTTGCGACGAAAGGGCCGCAATGGTCAATGCCACCTATTTTCACAATCTGGATTACAAGCTGAGAATCAGCGCAAAACAGAAACTCTGCTGGGCCGTCCCTCCCTATGAAGACAGTTTGAAGATAAGCATAAATAAATGGCTGAGTGCTTTTAAAAAAACCAAGAAATTCGCCGTATTGCAAAGCAAATATCTGACGCGAAGTAAACGCAAACACTTCACCGACGACAAATTTCTGCCCGGCAAAGGCGGCAGGCTCACCCCTTACGACGATTTGATAAAAAAATATGCTGCGGAAATCGGCTGGGATTGGCGACTTTTGGCTTCGCTGATTTATCAGGAGTCACGCTTCAACAACAACATGGAATCATGGGCAGGAGCGATAGGCCTTATGCAGATAATGCCCGAAACGGCCAAGCGAATGGGCGTCAGCGACTACCGCAGCCCCGAGGGCAACATAAAAGCCGGAGTGAGATTTATAGCTTGGCTTAACAAACAGATAAACAAAGAGATAAGCGATTCTTTGGAACGCATAAAGTTTGTGTTGGCAGCCTATAACTCGGGCTTGGGACATGTGTTGGACGCCCGCCGTCTTGCCGAGAAATACAATAAAAATCCCGATGTGTGGACCAATCAAACCGACACCTTTATCCTTCTGAAATCAAAACCGCAATATTATCACGACAAAGTGGTAAAATACGGTTTTTGTCACGGGCGCGAGACCTACGATTTTGTGCGGGAAATCCTCAACCGCTACAACGACTACCGTAATTTGGTGCCTTTGGATTGAGCCTTCAACTTAATGAAAATCAGATTTTTAAAAAGCCGGACAGCTTAAATTTGTACTCGAAATGATTCGAGATACTCTCCGATACGTTAAAGTTCTCCACATTTACCGCCGAGGGGTTTGTATAGGGAGAAAGTCCCACGGCTTGAGCTTCTTCTTCAAAATTATCGAAGATAAATTTCAAAGCGTAATCGTTAAAAGAGAAGTAGTTGTATATTCTATTAACCTTGCGCAACTCGAAAAACGGCATATCCGTATTCGACATTGCCCCGCCAAAGCTGAAATAGCGGCTCACATAACCTTCGGGAAGGATTTTCAGCGCCGTCTCAACAGCGAAATTACCGGCATTGAACGACACAACAATCACCTCCTTGCCCGGATATTTTTTATGAATATTTTCCAAAAAGACGGCAAGGGCTTTTCCGAGAAAGGCAAATTCCATTTTCAGCTGTTTCCACTCGGCATTAAATTTCTCGAAATCGTAAACGGGTTTTAAGTTCAAGCGATGGTCGATAATTCTAATTATCTTGCTGAACTCTTTGAGGTGTGCAATATTCCAATCAACAATGGCAATGCCGGCATTGGAGAAAGGCTCGCCCGCATCTCTGATTTTTTTCGACCAGTGCTTGAAATAGTCGGAGTCGTAAGCCTCGTTAAGAAAACCGGGCACCACAACCACAAGCGTGTCCCCGCTACCCTGTACAGGTTGTTTAACAACTTCGGCGGGCTCTTTCACATTGCGTGCCTTTTGAAACATTATGTAACGGTTGATGTCGTCATCAATCATGTGCATAACCCACTGCAAAATCAGAGCGTCGTCGTTGTAACCGATAACGGGAATAATATCGGGAATAAGGTCGATGTCGGAAATGAGGTATCCCAAGCCGAAGACTATCCATTTTTTTGTGGATTCCGGCAAAGGGAAGTCCTTGTCTTTCAGTATCTTGGTAAGAAATTCGGCATTTTCTATCAGTCCTTCTATCTTGTGCGAGCCGCCCTTCTCGTATATTTTTTTCAATTTTTCTATTTCCCCGTCAATCTCTTTGAGCACCTTAAGCTCGTCGTTGTCGGAAATATTCCTTATTTGTTTTTCAAATTCCTTTTTGTGTTTGCTCGATAAGTTCTCCATAATGTTTGCTCATTGTTTGATAGCGTAAAAATAAAAATATTTTGAACCTGTCTCAAATTATTTTTTCATTGTGTTGTGACAAATCAAATAAATGTTATTTTTGCCGCCTGTTTTTCGGGGTGTAGCGCAGCCCGGTAGCGCGCTTCGTTCGGGACGAAGAGGCCGGAGGTTCGAATCCTCTCACCCCGACAACACAAAGGAACAACTTGTTTGTTATCAGGTTGTTCCTTTTTTTTTCAAAAAAGTGACATACATAACTCGAAAAACCGGTATTTTTTGCAAAATGAAAGAAGTTGTAAAAAAACTCACGGATTAGCATTCATCAAGATGTTAAATATTACATCCCGCAGTGTTGGATTTTTAATATTTTTGCAAACACACACACAACTATAACGTTTTAAATATGATTAGAATTTTTATCGCCCTGTTTGCCGTTTTGGCAATCTCCATGCAGATTAAAGGGCAAGAGGTTTACTACGGAGCCGAGGCTTCCGCCGTGGTTAGCAATGCTAATCTCGTAAAAATGAACAACTTAACAAAAGCACCTGAATTTATCAAATTCGAAAAAGGAAAGGAAATCGAAAAGTCCGCCTTGAGAGAATTTCTAAACACGACTTTCAGGCTGCCGGCAGGTTTTTCTTTTGAAAAAATAAATGAAATTACGGATGCCAAAGGCGACAAACATATACGTTATCGCCTTGTATATCAGGGATATAAGCTGCACGAAGGCATGTTTATAGCACACTTGCACAACGATAAAATTTATGCAATAAACGGCTTTTTCCCGAAGAATTTCAGCGTGGTAAATTCCGTTTCTTTAAGTGAAACAAAGGCCCTCTCCTATGCCCTTGCCTACGTCAATGCCAAGGAGTATATGTGGCAAGTTAAGAGCGAAGAAGATTTTATTAAAAGAGAAAAAAATGACCCCGAGGCCACTTGGTATCCCAAAGGCGAAGTGCAACTGAAATACGATGCCGAAAGCGGGAAATACCGCTATGCCATGGTTTTCGACATCTATGCCCGCAAGCCCTTGAGTCGCGCCGATTATTACGTTGATGCGGCAAACGGCAATATTCTTTTCATAAACAACAAGATTATGCACGCCGACAGTCTCGGCTCGGCAAACACCAAATACAGCGGGGTAAAAGCCATAACCACCGATTTTTACAACAACGGCTTCAGGCTGCGCGAGTCGGGACGCGGAAACGGAATAGAAACTTATGATATGAACACCGGGTCAAATTACGGCGCAGCCGTTGATTTTACCGATTCCGACAACTATTGGAACAATGTAAATGCCCAAAAAGACGAAGTTGCCGGCGATGCTCATTGGGGAATGGAGATGACTTACGACTACTATTATTACAAACACAACCGCAACAGCATCGACGGAAACGGCTTTAAACTAAAGGGTTACGTGCATTACAAAAACAACTATGCCAACGCCTTTTGGAACGGGCAGTTTATGACTTTCGGCGACGGCAACAGCAGCATGCAGCCCCTTGTGGCTCTCGACATAGTGGGACACGAGATAACGCATGGCCTCACCTCGCACACCGCCGACCTCGATTACGCCGACGAGCCGGGAGCCCTTAACGAAGCCTACAGCGATATTTTCGGAACAGCCATAGAATTTTACGGCAAACCTTCTTCGGCCAACTGGCTCATCGGCGAAGACATAGGTTTTGCCCTGCGCTCCATGTCGAATCCCAAATCGAAAGGAGACCCCGACACCTACCACGGACAGAATTATTATCTCGGCTCAGCCGATAACGGCGGCGTACACACCAATTCGAGCGTTCTTAACCACTGGTTCTATCTCACTGCCGCAGGCGGTCAAGGAGTGAACGACAACAACGACACTTTTAATGTGAGCGGCGTGGGCGTTGACACGGCGGCAAACATCGCCTTCCGCACCTTAACAGTTTATCTGACAAACACTTCCAACTATGCCGATTGCCGTTTTTATTCGATTCAATCGGCAATGGACCTCTACGGCCCGTGCAGCGCACCCGTGGCAGCAACCACTTCGGCATTCTATGCCGTGGGCGTAGGTCCCGATTATGTGCCCGGTGTCAACGCCGACTTTTCGGCAGCCATAACAAGTTATTGTTCGGCTCCGGCATCAATCAGCTTCAACAATACCAGCAACAACGCCAATGTATTTCATTGGTCCTTTGGCGACGGCGACACTTCCAACCTGCCCTCCCCCACACATACCTACACAAGCACAGGTTCTTACACCGTGGAATTGATAGCCTCGGGCGGCAGTTGCGGTGCCGATACGCTGATAAAATCGCAATATATTTCCGTTGACACGGCCAACCCCTGCTTTACTTTTATGCCCTCTTCGGGAATCGTCACAAAGACAGATTGTCAAGGAGTTTTGTTTGACGACGGAGGTACGGCCAATTACACAAACAATACAAACTCCACCATAGTGATAGCACCTATGGGCGCTTCGTCGGTGAAGCTTACTTTTACGGACTTTCACTTTGAGAGCGGCTATGATTTTCTGAAAATCTACGACGGCCCCAACATCCAGTCGCCACTCATAGGCAGTTATGACGGCGACCAACTGCCCAACGGCGGCATTATCACCTCCACCACGGGAGCCTTGACGCTGGTGGAAAGCACCGACCAAGCTGTTACCAAAGCAGGCTTTGTGGCCAATTGGGAGTGCATAATGCCCACTACGCCGCCGATAGCATCTTTCGATGTCATCGATACATTCTCTTGCAGCGGCTCGGTTTCATTTGCCGACAAGACCACCAACGGGCCCACTTCATGGATGTGGTATTTCGGCGACGGCGACAGCTCGGCAACACAAAACCCCACTCATGTTTACAATAATAACGGCTATTACACAGTTACTCTGAAAGTAAGCAACGGCAATGGCAGCAACAGCATAACGAAACCGGCAGCCGTTCACGTGGAGAAACCCCTGAAACCCTATGCCTCTTCAAAAGCGGTTTGTAACGGAGGAGTTATGACACTCACAGCCACAGGCTCGGGCGGCAAGCTGAATTGGTACGACAGCCCGACCTCGACGACTCCCATCGACACGGGAAACTCGTTTACTACGCCAAATCTATCGCAATCAACGACATACTATGTTGAAGAAGAAAAAGAGCAGGCTCCTTTAAGTGCCGGAAAGCCCGATAACGGCGGCGGCGGCGGAATATTGAACTACGAACAGTCGCTTATTTTCGATGTTTACAAAGACATAATTCTGCATTCAGTCAAGGTCTATTCCAACAGCAGCGGAACAAGGATAGTAAAACTGAAAAACAGCAGCGGCAACCTTTTGGCAAGCAAAACCATAAACGTTAATTCGGGTGCCAATACCGTGATTTTGGATTTCAGCATTCCCGCCGGAACAAACTACAAAATCTCGAGCCAAAACCTGTATCGAAACAACAACAACGTGCATTATCCTTATGTTTTGCCGGGCATTCTCAGCATTAACAAGAGCTCTGCCTCGACCAATCCCACAAAATATTATTATTGGTTTTACGACTGGAAAGTTAAAAAAGCTCCATGCAAAAGCGAGCGCCGGGAAGTGCACGCCTATGTTAATAAAAATATGCCCGTGGCCGATTTCACCTTTACCAACAGCGACCCCTTTGTTTCCTTTACCGATGCTTCGCAAAACACGGGAGCGGCACTGTGGAGCTTCGGCGACGGCGGAGGCTCATCGCTTAACAATCCCGGACACTTATACCTACAAAACGGCAGCTACCAAGTTACACTGAAGGTAAACAACGGCTGCGGCATCGACAGCAAAACCAAAACCGTGGTGATAGGCATGGCAACGGGTCTTTCGCAACAAAACCAAGGCGAAAAGCTTAGAATATTTCCCAATCCGGCCGATGACAAACTCAACATTGACTTGGGGTCTTTTGCCAAGGAAGGCCTTCTGGAAATTATCGATTTCACCGGCAAAACACTTTACTCGGAAAAAACAGAGAGTGGAGCGCGTTTTATTGTAATCGACATAAACCGCTATGCAGCAGGCTTTTACCTTGTAAGATTCAATGACGGCACCAAAGAAACCACACGTAAGTTAGTTGTGGAATAAAAATTTCAGATTTGGAGTCCCTGCGATATAATGCCGGAGGCTTCAAATCGCTTTTTTGTTTTTAACCTTGTATCCGATTATTTAATAAGCGGAAACCGAAAGTTCGGTTTTCTAAAAGAAACAATTTAGTGTAAGTCCATAAAGTCAAGTGTCTGAACTATAATGTTCAAGAACGAGGCTTGCGAAATGCTGAATATCAATATATAGAATGTTTGATTCCGGCATGAGCGTAACGAAGTTATTGGACATTATAGACAGACACTATTTATTATATGCGTTTATGCTTTTTTATATTTTTGCATTTTAAACAAACAAGAAACAACATGAAAACTTTTCGCATTGTGGGGCTTATCATTCTGGCTTTGATAATAGCCTTCTTTATCGGTGCCTTTTTCCTTCCCACCGAAGTAAAACTGGATAAGAAAATCACTGTTAATCAAAATATCGACAGCGTTTTCGAGCTTGTGAACGATTTCCACAATTGGAAAGAATGGTCGCCGTGGTACGACACAGCCACAACATATACGATTACAGGGCCAAAAAAAGGCAAAGGAGCCATAATGCGCTGGTTGAACAAGAAAAATATGGTTGGAGAAAGGACCATAGACTCTGTACATTATCCCGATTTTATACGGGTTACCACTCGTTTCAGAGAAGAGCACTCCGAAGCCTTTATCGATTTCGGTTTCACCCCCTACGGAAACGACAGCACGGTGGTTTCGGTGGCTTTTGAGATGGATTATAATTTCTCTTACCCCTTCGGGCGTTATGTGGCATGGATGATTCAAAAGGGAGCGAATTTCACCTTCCCCATTGCCCTGAAAAACCTAAAGCAACTTGCTGAAAACAAAACTGATAAAAATCCGGAATCTGAAAACGCGAACCCTTAATATAAGCCTAGAATCGAGTTTGTTGTCTAAACCACTCGAAAAGGGCAACGCCGGCGGCTTGCACCACGTTTAACGAGAGCGTGGAGCCGGGCATGGGGATGTAAATAGCCGAGTTGCAGGCTTTCAGAATGCGGTCATCAAGGCCGTATCTTTCACTTCCCACCACCAAGGCAATTTTGTCGGGTAAAGTGCTTGAGTAAATATCTGTGGCACCGCTTGCCGTCTCCAAGGCTACAATTCGATAATCTTCCGGAATATGACTTATCCACGTTTCTCTACCGCTTACAACTATCGGAATTCGTCCGAAGGCATTTTTGGCGGCTCTTTTTACTTTTTTGTGAGAGAAATTCTCCGGCTCACCAACAAAAACGACCTTTTGGCAGCCTATGTTTCCGGCCAACCTGATAAGCCCGCCGATATTTGCGGGTGTCTGCAAATCAACGGCTACAAGCACAGGCCTGTGACGGTTTTCGTAGAATTTCTCGCCGTAATCGCGTGAGAAAAAGTCTTCGGAGTTGACAAGAGAAATCATGGCAGATATTCTTTTTTCAAAAAACCGTTTTCAAAAACAGAGGAGAGCGTCATTCCTGCAGCGGTATCCATAAAGAGGGTTTTTAAGCCGGTTTTGCGGGCACCCCTCAGATGCTGCGGCGAATCGTCGATAAAAAGAGTGTCGGCAGGGATGACACCCGTAATATCAATTACATGTTTAAAGGCCTCAACATCGGGTTTGCGAAGATGAATCTCATGGGAAAAGAACTCACGTTCAAACAGTTGAGAAAGGGAATCGATGCCGTGTTCCTTTTTTAGATTCATGGTGTAATCGCGCAGGTGTATGCTGTTGGTGTTGCTAAGCAAAAAAGTGCGGTAATGCAAGGCGGCATTTTTAAGGATTTCTATTCTCGCTGCAGGCAAATCCAGCAACATGGCATTCCAAGCCCTGTCGATGTCTTGGTCGGAGATATAAAAGCCGGCCAAGCGGCGAATGCTGTCTCTGAAATCCTCTTCGGAGATAAGCCCTTTTTCCAACTTGTCGAAAAGAGAATTTTGTTTGGCCTGAGAATAAAGCTCATCGAAGTTTTTCACCCCGAGTTTTTGAAATTCGGCGGAAGTTTTGTCGTAGTCGATATTTAAAACCACGCCGCCAAGGTCAAAAATTATATTTTTAATCATTTGTAATTCAATTATTTACAGAATCGTTATAAGAAAAAGTAAAAATATGCAAAAAGGTGTTGCACAGTAAAAACAATTATTTATTTTTGCAGTCCTGTTTCGCCGAAAGCAGGAGACTTCCACAAGGAGGTTTAGGGCCTATAGCTCAGCTGGTTAGAGTAGTTGACTCATAATCAATTGGTCCCTGGTTCGAGTCCAGGTGGGCCCACGGCAAAAGCCGCTTTTCGATTTTGAAAGGCGGCTTTTTTTTATTGGGAGCTTGCCGTTGTTCCTGTTTAGAACGTTTGGTTTATAATTTGAATGTTAGGTTATTACTTAGGAATGATTTGATTGATTGGATGAATGATTGGTTGGATGAGGGTTTTAGAACATTTGGTTTGGTGGTGGGCGTATTTGCATTTATTTACCTGAATTTCAATATTATAAATTGTTTTGGTTTCTCAGTAGATATTTCCAAATGATTTGCTGCACGGAAGTCCCCCTTTTTTAAAAGGGGGTGCC
>CAZPGC010000066.1:0-2630 GCA_964585875.1 uncultured Prolixibacteraceae bacterium
AAAATATCATCTGTGTTCCCCACATCCCCAAAAAAAAGAAAAAGCAAAGTCAAAAATGATATCTATCAAAAATATAAGATTTGCCCTGATAATGCTCTTGTACCTTTGCTCTTTTCCATATCTTTGCAATCTTATTTTACAAAGTTGGAATAATGAAAGAAATTGAAGGATATCTCAGAGAAGACAGATACAATGACGAGACCACTCAAAAGTTGGCTTTTCATTACAAGGAAATATTAAAGCTTATCGGCGAGGACCCCGAGCGAGAGGGGCTACTCGACACTCCGGTGCGAGTTGCCAAAGCGATGCAATTTCTTACACACGGTTACCATACCGATGCTCAAGAAATTATAAAGTCGGCCACTTTTATGGAAGATTATAACCAAATGGTTTTGGTGAAAGATATCGAGGTATATTCCTTGTGCGAACACCATATGATACCTTTCATAGGCCGGGCTCATGTGGCTTACATACCCAATGGTAAAATAATGGGGCTCAGCAAGATAGCAAGGGTTGTGGATGTTTTTTCCCGCCGCTTGCAAGTGCAGGAAAGATTGACAAAGCAGATAAAAGACGCCATACAGGAAGCCATCGACCCGCTTGGAGTGGCTGTGGTTATTGAAGCAAAACACCTATGTATGGCCATGCGCGGAGTGGAAAAACAAGACAGCGTAACAACCACCTCAGGCTTTACCGGCGCTTTCCTTAACAACTTAAAAACAAGGGAAGAGTTTCTGCATTTGATTAGTTCCAAACTATCCTAACATTCGCTTTTTATCTTTTTTAACAGCAGTTCGGCCTTTTTATTTTTTAATTTTGCGGTGTTTAAAATTAAAATGCTAATACTATGATGGATTTAAGAAACAACAGTTACGAAAACACCGGCGCACAAGTTGCCCAAGGCACTGTAGCTAAAGCCTTTATGGCCAATGTATTTTCATGGATGACCTTGGCTTTGATAGTATCAGGTGTGTTTGCATACCTCTTCGGCACAAGTGCCCAATTGCTCTCCTATATTATTGATTTTGAGACAGGAAGAATGACAGCATTCGGTTGGATTGCCATGCTTGCACCTTTTATAATGGTTATGATAATGGGCATGCGTTTTCAAAAGCTGTCCTACGGCTCCATGGTATTGCTTTTCGCAGGTTTCTCTTCGTTGATGGGCATAAGCTTGTCCACAATCTTCGTAGTTTACACCATGTCGTCGATAGCCTCGGTATTTTTTATTACCGCCGCCACTTTCGGGGCCATGGCTTTGATAGGCTACACCACCAAAACCGACCTGACAAAATTCGGCTCCCTGCTTTTTATGGCTCTTATCGGCATCATCATCGCTTCGATAGTCAACTGGTTTTTGAGAAGTCCGGGAATGGATTACGTCATCAGCATCCTCGGGGTGCTTATCTTCACCGGATTGACAGCTTACGACGTGCAAAAATTGAAGCGTATCGGATCGGGTATCGAATATCAAAATGAAGCCACAAACAAGCTGGTAATAATGGGAGCACTATCTTTATACCTCGATTTTGTAAACCTTTTCCTCTTCTTGCTCAGAATCTTCGGAGACAGAAGATAAATTTTATTTAAGAAAGATAAATCATTTTAATTCAATTTGTTACATATTACTAATTAAACAAAAACAATAAATGAAAGCTTACGTATTTCCCGGTCAGGGAGCGCAATTTATCGGAATGGGCAAAGACTTATACGATAATTTCGATGAAGCAAAAAAACTGTTTCAAAAGGCCAATTCCTTTCTGAAATTCAATATCACCGATGTGATTTTCGAAGGGACGGAGGAAGAGCTGAAACAAACCAAGGTAACACAACCGGCCATTTTCCTTCACTCGGTAATTCTGGCCAAAATGCTTGGCGACGATTTTAAACCCGACATGGTTGCAGGGCATTCCCTCGGCGAGTTTTCGGCTTTGGTAGCCGCAGGGGCTTTGTCATTTGAAGACGGACTGAAGCTTGTTTCAAAACGAGCTATGGCCATGCAAGCAGCCTGCGAAATAGAGCCTTCGACTATGGCTGCCATAGTGGGCTTGGACGATAAAGTGGTTGAAGAGGTTTGCAAGTCAATCGACGAAATAGTGGTGCCTGCCAACTACAACACTCCCGGGCAGCTTGTTATCTCGGGAAGCATGAAAGGCATTGATTTAGCCATTGAAAAACTCCTGGAGAAAGGTGCACGACGCGCTTTGAAACTCAATGTCGGGGGAGCTTTCCACTCTCCGCTTATGGAGCCGGCAAAAGTGGAGTTGGAGAAAGCAATAAAGGAAACCGAGATAAAGACTCCCATTTGTCCGATATACCAAAACGTTAATGCTCAGGCTGTTAAAACGCCGGATATAATAAAATCGAATTTGATAGCCCAACTCACTTCTCCCGTCCGTTGGACGCAAACCATGAAGAATATGATTGCCGACGGTATGACGGAATATATTGAGGTCGGCCCCGGACGCGTGCTTCAGGGTCTTTTGAAAAAAGTTGACAGAAAACTGACTGCATACAGCGCAGAAGTTAAATAGTGTCTCTTGGAAAACTCTACAAAAACCATCATAACCAATGAGTTGTGGTGGTTTTTTTATGAAGTGGCTTAAAAAATATTTTCACCCTCGCCCTAC
>CAZPGC010000066.1:2730-14389 GCA_964585875.1 uncultured Prolixibacteraceae bacterium
TTTTGCTCAATCGGTTTGCTTGCCGCCGACTCGGTTGCTGCTTTTGCCATTAGCGACGAAAACGGATATTTCGAAATACCTGCACCAAAAGGGAAATACAAACTCGCACTGCGTTATGTGGGCTTTGTCAACGACACCCTCGACATAGACCTGCGGCGTGATATTTATCTTGGAGTTATAAAACTGAAACCCGACTCTAAGCAGCTGAAAGGCGCTGAAATAAAGGCGTCTCTCTCGGATAACGCCATCGACAAAGACGAATACCTGATAACCGCCAAAATGCGCACAGGCACAGCAAACTCCTACGAAGTGCTCGACCGCGTCAACGGCATTCATTTCGACCGTTATAAGAACGATATAAAAGTCGATAACAGTTCAAATATCATTTTTCTTGTAAACGGAATCGAGAAAAACAAAGACTACGTACAAAGCATCAACCCCGACCGTATTGCCAAAGTGGAAATCATTAGAGACCCGTCGGGAAAATACGGCATCGAAGGTTACTATGCCATTGTAAATCTGATACTTAAAACAAATTACAAGGGCAACGACCTTTTTGTCTCCAATATGGCTATCTACGATTATAAAAACAAAACAAAGGGCTATTATTTTCCCGTGCAAAACTTCAACGCAAACTATAATTACACCAACAGAAACCTCAATATATACACAGGTTTTTACGGCGGAATAAATCGTTTTGCACTGAAAAATTATCAGAAGAAGACTTATTCCGATACAATGATTTTCAAGCAGTTACCCTTCGATTCAACAAGGAATATGAAGGCAAGGATGAGTTATTACGCCTTCGAAGCCGGTGCCGATTACCGCATAGACAAGTCCAACATCATCAGCCTTGAAATCAACGGCGATTTTAACCCGGGCAACGACATAGATATGAAATACAATACTGTTGTTTTTAAAAAGGACAGCATACTTCCGTCCGACGATTATTCATTGTCCACCAAACAAAAAAGCAGCAGCTTTATCGCCTCCTTGTTTTATATCGGCAATTACGGCGAAGACAAAAAACTGAAAGCCGATGCCTCTTGGGGCCTAAACAACGACGAAAGCACAAACAACTACGTTTTCGGAAGTACTCCTCCCAACATTGTCAAACAGCAAAACAACATCCGTTATTTTAAGTCGAACATAGAGTGGAACCAAACTATCACTCCCAAGTTCTCTTATCAAACCGGCGGCGGTATAACCTATAAATCAATGAGTTCGATATCTACCACCGACACTCTTTCCCGCTTTGCCTATCCCGAATTTCGCAGCCGTTTTTTCGCCTACGCACTGTGGCGACCATTAAAAAAACTAAGCCTTAAATTCGGTATGGGCACAGAAAACAGCACGTGGAAAATCGATGACGAGCACCTCACTTTCCGTATTTTCAAACCTCATGTCGATTTGTTCTACAAAGCCTCTAAAATGCTGAGCTTCAAACTTAAATACCGCACCGACACTTACTACCCGTCATTGGAGCAAGCCAATCCTCAAACTATTCCCGTCGATATCAATACCGTCAGCAAAGGAAACCCCGACATAAAACCCACTTCTTTACAAAAATTGTCGCTGCGGATAAACGTCCTCGGGGGACTACTCTACGCCGAGGGCTACTACCATTTTTCCGACAACTACATAACACCCGTGACTTTTGTGGACAGCTCGGCACTGGTTGTCAACAGTTATTTCAACAGCGGTAAATACTTGCATAAAGGATTGAAATTCAGCATAACAATACCATTCGGCAAATCCATAGTTTGGCAAAACACCTTCGATATTTATCACAGTGAAATGTCGTATGACATTTACAAAAACAGCCTTAACGACATGAATGGGGAAAGTCAGCTGATGTATGTAAATCAAAAATCGGGGCTTGTGGCGGGACTGCTCTATCAGCGTTACAACAGCAAAAGCCTACAGCTGCAGGGCTATTCCAACGAACAAAACGACTTCTGGGGATTTTTCATTCAAAAGCCCTTTTTCGATAAGCGTTTCAACGTGATGTTCATGGCCTTTCTGCCAATCGACTATCTCGCCGATTACACACAGGTTACTTACGTTGAAACACCGTCGTACAGCCAAAAAACCCTCAACGATATTTCCATTCTGAAAAATATGTTAATGCTTCGCCTCAGTTATCGTTTCCACCGCGGCAAAGAAATAAAAACCATAGAAAAGAATGTGGAAAAAGAAGAAAATGTCAAACACAAATCACTGTTTTAGAGAACGATACAGCAAGCCTCAACTTTTATCAAAAGTGAAAATTACTCGTCTCAATATTCTTTGATGACGTTGTAAAGCGAGTCGCGTTCAACGGGTTTACGACCGGCTTGACGTATCAGTTCGACCATCTCGGACGTACTCATCGACGGCGACTGTTCATCGGCACCGGCACGGGTGTAAATCTTTGTGGAATCATTTATGGTGCCGTCGAAATCGTCAACGCCGAAGGAAAGCAGCATCTGAGCCACATCACGCCCAATCATAGGCCAATAGGCTTTGATATGTGGGAAGTTATCGAGATAGATTCGCGCCATGGCATACATCTTAATATCCTCTATAATAGAAACTTCCGGCAGATAAGAAAGCTCGTTGTTTTTGTTTTTGAACTTCAACGGGATAAACACATTAAAACCTCCGGTACGGTCTTGCAACTCGCGCAAACGATTGAAATGTTCCACACGATGGTAGTTGTTTTCTATGTGGCCGTATATGTTTGTCGCGTTGGAGGGAATGCCGAGTTTATGGGCGGTCTCGTGCACGTGCAACCACTGCTCGGCTGTATCTTTCTGCCCGCATATTTTCTTGCGAATTTCTTCGTCGAATATTTCGGCACCGCCACCGGGCAATGAGTCCAAACCGTAGTTTTTCAAAGCCTTAAGTCCTTCTTCCACAGTCATTTTGGCTCTTTTGCTGATGTAAGAAATTTCCACGGCAGTAAAAGCTTTGATATGGATATCGGGGCGCAGCTTTTTTATCTCACGGAAGAGTTCGCCATAGTAATGCACATCCCATTTCGGGTGCACGCCACCCACAATATGCACTTCTTTGATATCGTCGCCGGCCTGGCGTACCATATCCAGCATTTGCTCGCGCGTATATTCCCAGCCTTCTTCTCCTTTTTTCTTGTAATAAGAGCAAAATTTGCAACTGTACACACAGAGGTTGGTGGGTTCGATGTGCAGGTTTCTGTTGAAGAAGGTGTTGTCGCCGTTCATTTTTTCCCTTACAAAGTTGGCGAGAAATCCCAAAGTGGGCACGTCGGCATTATCATAAAGATAAATTCCTTCATCCAAGGACAAACGCCTGCCTTCAAGCACCTTGCCTGCTAAAAATTTCACTTTATCGTCGGCAATATATTTTTCTAAAAACATGGTCTCTATTTAATAATTTGTATTTTCTTAATTTTCAAAAAATTACCCGATTTTATTCTGATAAAATAAAGCCCCGACGGTAAGCCGGAGATGTTTATTATTTGATTTTCGGAATCCAATACCGAGCTTTTAAAAACAGTGACGCCAAATGTATTGAGCATTTCAACACTTCCCGTAAAATTGTCGGCAAAGCTGATATTTATTATTTCCCTTGCAGGATTGGGATAGAGCTTAATACCGTTTGTTTGCGAAAGCTCCCGCATCCCAACAGGTAAACAACCGTCGGATGATTTCAAACTCATACGGAAGCCGTTGAGCACAGCCCACATACGCGCTTTTTGTCCCTGCGTAAAAATGTTCATGCAGTCGTCGTTTGTGTAGTCCATGTAGTTGGAAAACATGTCGGAAGTGTTGCCGCACGAAGGCTGCGGAAAAGTCGGACAACCGGTGGTCTCGTCGGCTTGGTTGGGCGTGTCGGCAACGTTGTCGGAGCCCCAGCACTGTCCCCCGTCGTCGCCCCAAATATGGATGAGGTTTAGCCAGTGACCTATTTCGTGAGTAGCGGTGCGTCCCTTGTCGTAATTGGGATTCAGGTAGCCTATTCTACCGAAATATTTATAACCGATAACCACGCCGTCGGTGGCAGCACTACCTCCGCCCGGAAACTGTGAATAGCCGAGAATACCTGTCGTGGAACCGTCTTTTATGGCGGGCACCACCCACAAATTCAAATACTTATCTCTGTCCCAGATATCATGACCTCCTTGCGCGCTGTATTTGGCATCGTCGAGTTGAAGGTCGAAAACGGATTTATTGGTCTGTGTGCGTGTTATGCCGTTTGTGGGATTCCCGTCGGGGTCGCGTTTTGCAAGACAAAATCTGATTTGACAATCGGCGGCAACACCCTTAAACATCGCCGGCGTGTCGGATGTATCGGTATTGGTACGCCCGTAGTCTTCATTCAATACATCGATTTGTGAAAAAATCTGAGCATCGGAAATATTTTGGGCACTGTTGTAATACAAAACATGAACAACAACGGGAATGGTTACAATAGTTTTGGAAGAAACTTGGTAGGTATTTTTAATGTAGTCATCTGTTTGCTGCTCAATGAGGTGCATACGCGAAACAATGGAAGAATCCTCGGCAATGCGATGCCCGAGGTAAGCCTGTGAGCCACAGCGAATAAGGCTGCTTTGAGCCTCCAAAAACGACGATGTAAAAACAAAAATAAAAATTATAAGCAAGTTACGTATTTTGCCTACTCGAACGGCACATGCCGAGGCAAAAAGTTGTATGAATTTGGTTTTTGTCATAATTTCAATGATGATTCCGGCGACAAAAGTAAGATTTATTTCGTGGAAAATTTGCTGATTTATGCTTTCTCGGTTTACTACGGCAACAAAAAAAATCCCCGCAGGCATTTTCAAGCAAACGGGGATTTATCTTTAACTTTTGATAAAATCACCTTTTACGTTTATACTCGTAGTCTTTACGCTCGAGTTCATATTGCCTTTTCACCACTTTTTTAAACTCCGCAAAAAGCTTTGTAGCAGCTGCAACAGCATCATTATCTTCCTCTGCCACAAGCACTTTCTTGCTTTTTAAATCAAGAGAAGCGCTCACCGTGTAGAGCGATGCCGATTTGTTTACAATCACCTCGAGCTTAAGGTCTTTCGAGTATTTTTTGAAAAGCTCATTATAATAACCGGCTTTTTCATTACATAAATTTTCAAAAACTTCACGTTGATTTTCATCAAGTTCTTTAAGATTTTTGATGATTAAATTTACCATAATTTTTCATTTAAATAATTTCGCGACCAAAATCAAAAAAAGAACCAAAAGTAATTTCAGGACAATTTGTCGCTTGTTTTTTATCAACCTTCAAAATCGTTATCCTCGTTGGAATTTGAAGCCAGATATTCCAAATCGTCGTATTTATTTTGATATAACTCTTTGATATCCAACTTCAACTCTCCATCGTCGTCGTAGTCGTCGTCAAATAAAATCAGGTCTTGGGCCTTTTCAACCGACATCCTTACCAAATAATAAACTTTGTCGGTTTCGAAAGGCAGCGCCAATTTTTTTTCACCGTCTTTTGTGGTGTAACTTACCAAATGTTGCTCGAAGCCCGACGGATAAACAAGTTTTATTTGCTCCTTAACTTCGTCGTCTAATTTTTCGTAGTCTTTTACAATTCTAGGTTTGCTCATATTCAATTATTTTAACACCCCAAAGAAAGAAATCTTTTCAATAAAAAATCAAGTTTTTTTAAAAATATTTCCAAAACACTATTCAACATACTTAATATCAAATCTTTACAAAAACATAAAACCTCAATATTTAACTCATTTTATATTCTTTTGAGAATTTTAAATCCATAATATTTATTACGACACTATTAAAAACACGGCCTGCCGCAGCTCACAAAATTGCCTATTTTTGCCCTTGATTTTTTAACACAAAAACAGACAATATGGATTACGACATAATAATAATAGGAAGCGGCCCCGGCGGATATGTTGCGGGAATACGTGCCGCTCAATTGGGAATGAAAACTGCGGTAGTGGAGCGCGCGGAAATAGGCGGCATCTGTCTTAATTGGGGCTGCATCCCCACGAAAGCGCTGCTGAAATCGGCGCAGGTTTTCAACTATGCCTCACATTCGGCAGCCTACGGAGTCAATATTTCAGGTGATATCTCGCCCGACCTTCCCGCAATGGTAACTCGCTCAAGGGCAGTAGCTTCGCAAATGAGCAAGGGCGTCGATTTTCTCTTTAAAAAGAACGGAGTGGAAACCATTGCCGGCAGCGGCAAAATAGCCTCGGCAGGCCGCGTGGAAGTCACCGACAGCGAAGGAAACAAAAAGGAATACACCGCCAAACACATCATTTTGGCCACCGGCGCCCGCTCCAAGCAGCTGCCCAATCTGCCTCAAGACGGCAAAAAAATAATAGGCTATCGCGAGGCCATGACTCTTAGCGAAAAACCTGATTCAATGGTTGTTGTAGGCTCCGGAGCCATTGGCTCGGAGTTCGCTTTTTTTTATAAAAGTATCGGCGTAGATGTAACACTGGTGGAATATATGCCGAATATCATTCCTCTCGAAGACGAAGAAGCCTCGAAAAATCTTGCCCGCGCTTTTAAAAAGATGAAAATGAAGGTAATGACTTCGTCAGCAGTGGAATCGGTGGACACTACAGGTGAAAAATGCCTTGTTAACATAAGCACAAAACGGGGACCTGTGCAGGTGGAGGCCGACATAGTGCTTTCAGCCGTTGGCATAGAGACCAACCTCGAAGGCCTTGGACTTGAAGAAATCGGGATAAAATATGAAAAGGGTAAAATAGCCGTTGACGAATATTATCGGACAAACGTTGAGGGCGTTTATGCCATAGGCGACATTGTTCACGGCCCCGCCCTGGCCCACGTAGCCTCACGCGAAGGCATTGTTTGCGTTGAAAATATAGCAGGACACAAGCCACAAACAATTGATTACGAGAATATTCCGGCCTGTACTTATACTACACCCGAAGTAGCTTCCGTTGGCCTTACTCAACAGCAAGCCGAAGAGCAAGGCTATAAACTGCGCATCGGCAAATTCCCTTTTAAAGCCTCGGGAAAAGCTGCTGCAGGCGGCAACAACGACGGTTTTGTAAAGTTGATTATCGATGCCGACAGCGACCTTATATTGGGCTGCTCGATGGTGGGCGATAACGTAACGGAAATGATTTCGGAGATAGTGGCGCTGCGAAAAGAAGGCGTAAAAGCCAAGGAGCTGATTTCTACCGTGCACCCCCACCCCACAATGTCGGAAGCCGTTATGGAAGCTGCAGCTGCAGCTTATGGAGAAGCCATTCACATTATAAATTTATAAAAGGTGAAACCAAAGCTGCTCATTATCACAAATCGTTTTGTAATAGGCGGCCCGGCATTCCACGTGGCGGAGCTGACGCGTTTCCTGCAAGATGATTTCGACGTTTTGATAGTGGGCGGCATAGCCGGAAAAGGCGAAGAAACGAATATCGACATGTTTGAAGGACTGAAGTCCGAACCTGTTACCGTGGAGGGTTTCAGCCGAATTTTCAATCCCCTCAGCGATTATCGGGCATACGGTAAAATAAAGAAAATCATTGCCGAATTTAAGCCCGATATCGTTCATACTCATACCTTTAAGCCTGGTTTCATCGGTCGTTTGGCAGCCCGTTCCTTAAAGGTAAAAACCATTGTTCATACCTTTCACGGAAATTTGTTTACAGGATATTTTCATCCTTTTATAAGTCGGCTTTTGGTTTTAATCGAGAGGTTTTTGGCACGAAAGAGCTCGGCAATTATCGCATTAAGCCCCAAACAAAAAGACGAGCTTGTGAAGAAATATCGCGTTGCAGGCTCCGATAAAATAAGGCTTATTTTCCCCGGCATTGCCAAAGAGAGATTTTCTCCCGATGCCGAAAAACGCAAAGCTTTCCGTGAAAAATACAAGCTGGAAGACGACGAAATAGCACTCGGCATAATAGGACGATTGGTGACCGTAAAGAATATCAAACTTTTTATAGACGGCATTAAACATCTGATAGACAGCGGATTCTCAAAAGTAACCGGCTTTATTGTCGGCGACGGAAAACAAAAATACGAGCTGACGGAATATTGCAAAAAGACAGGCTTGGATTTTGTGCGTTTCAGTTACCAAAAAAACAAAGCGCCGATAGTTTTTACCGGCTGGTGTAAAGATATTACCTCTGTCTATCAAGGTGTTGACGCTGTTGTACTAACTTCGCTCAATGAGGGCACGCCATATAGCCTGCTCGAAGCTCAAGCGGCCGGAAAGCCTGTGATAACGGCAGATGTTGGTGGGGTGTCCGACATCGTCGATTCGGGAAAATCGGCCTTTGTCTTCAAAGAAAGAGAAGAGTTTTTCGGATTTTTGGAAAAAGTTGTCGGCGATAGAAACTTACGCCTACAAATGGGTGAAAAGGGAAAAGCTTTTATAAAACAAGGTTTCGACAGTCAAAAAATGGCTTTAGAAACGAAAAAACTCTATCTTGAGTTGATTCGGCCGCCTGCTTAAGCTATTTTTGTCGAACAAAAATCAAAGAATTATGGAAATAGTAAAGACATTTATCAAAGACCTGATTATCATAAAACCCGATGTGTTTTTTGATGAGCGGGGATATTTCTTCGAGTCATATAACTTCGAGAAGTTTCGCGAGATTTTGGGTGGAGCCGTTTTCGTTCAGGATAACGAATCGAAATCCCAGAAAAACGTTCTGCGGGGTCTTCATTTTCAGCGACCGCCTTATACCCAAGGTAAGTTGGTTAGAGTAATCAAAGGGGCTGTGCTTGATGTTGCCGTTGACCTGCGTCGCAACTCCCCCACCTACGGCAAATACGAAATGGCGGAACTCACGGAAGAAAACAAGCTGATGTACTGGGTGCCGCCGGGATTTGCCCACGGCTTTGTAACGTTAAAAGACGACACCATATTTACTTACAAATGTACCAACGTTTACAACAAAGCCTCCGAAGGCTCAATACTTTGGAACGACCCCGACATAAACATCGATTGGGGCGTTGACAATCCTATTCTATCCGAAAAAGATAAAACCGGACCTCTGCTGAGGGATTTCGACACTCCTTTTTAGATATATGCAAATGGAATAACCGCCGGTATAGAATATTAAATTTCGACAGGGAGACTTCTTTGGCTCAGTGTAAAATCTTAAATACCAACTCCTTATAAATTTCACTATCGGGGATACCTGTTGTCTCCCACCCTTTGGATTTCATATCGTACTCGCGCAGATAGCCCATTATACGCATCAACTTTCCATAGCTGTAATTGCGAAACGCCTGCATATACTCTTTTACGAAAAAGGGATTAATGGAAAGAGCCGCAGCCACCGAACGCTGCGATTTGTCGGGTAGAGCGTGGATAGTCATTAGGTTTACAAAATAATTGTAAAGCATTGATACTACGAACACTACCGGATATTTTCGCGGGTCGGAAGCAAAGTGCATGACTATGCGGTTTGCCTTCACAATATCCTTGGCTCCCAAAGCACGCTGCAATTCAAAGATGTTAAAATCTTTGCTTATGCCGATGTTTTCTTCAATATGATTTTGCTCGATGGTTGTCCCCTGCGGCAGAGAAATAAACAATTTTTCTATCTCGTTGGAAACACGAGACAAGTCGCTGCCGAGATTTTCAGCAAGCAACATGGCACTTTCAGGACGTATGGAATAACCGGCGCCCTTCACATAATCTTCAATCCATCGCGGCACCTGATTATCGTATATCTTTTTCGATTCAAAAATTACAAACTTCTGTTTTTTAAGTGTTTGCGCAAGTTTCTTACGCCCGTCAACTTTGGAATGCTTATGACAAAGCACTATAATGGTCGTTGGCTGCGGATTTAACACGTAGGCGGCAAACTCGTCGATATTCCTAAGATTTTGAGCTTCTTTGACCAAAATAACCTGGTGATTTGCCATCATTGGATAGCGTTTGGCCATGGCAATCAGCGTCTTAACATCGATATCGCGACCATAAACCACAGTTTGATTAAACTCCTTTTCATCAGCCGTTAACACACTGTCATCTACAGCCTTACATATTTTATCAATGAAATAATCCTCTTCGCCGTGCAGCAAATACACGGGATGAAAAACCTTGTTTTTAATGTTTTTAATAATCTCGTTGTAAGAAGCGGCCATCAGTCGAATCTTAAGTGTTTTACGGTGATATTGTTTTCCTGAAGTTTCTTTAAAGCCTCTATGCCTATTTCCACATGACCTTTGACAAAGCTGTCGGTAACTTTCCTGTCGCTTTCTTCTGTTTTTATTCCCGAAGATATCATAGGCTGGTCGGAAACAAGCAGCAAGGCGCCCGTGGGTATCTGATTGAAAAAGCCTACCGTGAAAATTGTCGCTGTTTCCATATCGATGGCCATGGCTCTGGTGCTTTTTAAATATTCTTTGAAACGTTCGTCGTGTTCCCACACCCTGCGGTTGGTGGTGTAAACGGTACCCGTCCAATAGTCACGCTTATTATCTCTTATTGAGGCACTTATCGCCTTTTGCAAGGCAAATGCGGGCAATGCAGGCACCTCTTGCGGAAAATAATCTCTGGATGTCCCCTCGCCTCTTATGGCGGCTATGGGCAAAATCAAATCACCCAAGTTGTTTTTCTTTTTCAAACCACCGCATTTCCCCAAAAACAATACGGCTTTGGGCTTCACCGCCGACAACAAATCCATTATCGTGGCGGCATTGGCACTGCCCATCCCGAAATTTATTATCGAAATATTGTTTATTGTTGCGTTGGGCATCGACTTGTTGACGCCTCGAATTTCAGCCCCTGTGATGTGAGAAAAAATCTCCACATAGTTCTGAAAATTAGTCAATAAGATGTATTTCCCGAACTTATTTATGGCCGTGCCCGTATAGCGGGGCAGCCAATTTCTTACTATTTCCTCTTTTGTCATATCTTCTTTCTGTTTATCGCACAAATTTACATCAAATATTGAAACGAAAATTAGTGCCGGTTTTACATGCTTGTATTGTTATTTTTGTTTGGTAGAAATTTCTAAATGATTTGCTACATTGAAATCCCCCTTTCTACCGTGCCCGCCTACCGGCGGAAAGGGGGTGCCAAAGGCGGGGGATTAAATGTCGAACTACAGAAAATAATTCTGGGTTTTCTTGTTGTTTAGATCATTTCTACAAATCAATCCCCCAACCCCCCTTTTCAAAGGGGGACTCAGCAAACCATTCGTGAATGAGATTGTTAAACAGAAAATTAGGTTCAATTTTTCCAAGTTGGTGCTGTTTTTTGTTGTCTGGTAGAAATTTCTAAATGATTTGCTACATTGAAGTCCCCCTTTTATAAAGGGGGTGCCGAAGGCAGGGGATTCAAAATGGCAGCTTGGAGAATACCGGATTTTGTTTTTCTTACATATTTTCTAAAGTCAATCCCTACTGACAACCTGCGGTGTCAGCATCTGCGACCCACCCCCCCTTTTCACGGTGTCCGACCACCGGCGGAAAGGGGGACTTAGCAAATCTTCCGAAAATTTGGTTGTTAGAATGGAAATTTGTGCCGGCTTTACATGCTTGTGCTGTCTTTCTTACTTGGTGGAAATCCCCAAAACCCTAAACCGCAAACAAATCGCAAATTTCTACGCCGTTTCACAACATCAAAATTATAAACCGCATTCTCTAAAAAATCCATCCAATCAACCAATCAAATCATCCAATTCATCCCTACGAAGCAAGCTTGT
>CAZPGC010000067.1:0-14383 GCA_964585875.1 uncultured Prolixibacteraceae bacterium
CTCTGCTCCCAAACAAAAAATCAGTGAGAATCCGCAAAATCCATAGCATCCGTGTCCCCCCCCCAAAAAAAACAAAATTTTTCCTTGCAGGTTAGTAAATATTAACTATCTTTGCCGCGAAATTTAAATCAAAATCCAATGCTTACCGAAAGACAGCAGCAAATAATAGATGAATCCATAAGGATTATCGCAAACAAAGGCATTCAGGGTTTGACCATAAAAAACCTTGCTAAAGAAATTGGCGTTTCGGAGCCGGCCATTTACCGCCACTTCGAAAGCAAGACCGACATTTTGCTTACCATTCTCAACAATTTCAAGGCGATGTCTTCATTTATGGACGACATGCTGAAAGACAGTCACATGACGGCAATAGAGAAAATAGAATTTATGTTCTCCAAAATCATTGAAATCTTTTCCGAGGAGCCTTCTCACATTTCCGTTGTTTTCTCCGAAGAGATTTTTAAAAACGACAAGACCCTAAAAGACAAGATAATAGAAATTATGGACGACAAGGAAAAAACAGTTGAAGACATAATTGGAAAAGGACAGTCGGAAGGGGAAATTCGTGACGACATCGACAATAAAACCTTGGCCCTGATTGTAATAGGCTCTTTGAGATTCAGAGTTAAGCAATGGGACCTTAAAAATCAAAGCGTCAACCTTAAAAAAGAGGGACGTAATCTTATTGAAGGGCTCAGAATCATTCTTGCCAAATAATTTTTTTATCAAAAACGTTAGTGAATATTAACTATTTAAATGATTATAAAATGAACAAACTTTTATTTAAACTACCGGAATACAAATGGCTGACCATGATTGTGGTATTGGTGCTGACGGCCTGGTTTTTTATGGAAATGAAACAAAACAGCCGTATGGAAACCGACCTTGATAAATATATGCCGCAGGACCATCCGGCTTTTATCTACAGCGACAGTGCCGAAAGCTGGTTCGACATCAAAGACGGAATAATAATAGCCTTGGAAAACAAAAAAGGCATATTCAACAGCGAGACCCTTGACACGCTCAAGCAACTTACCAAACGTTTTCAAAAGTTTCCCGAAATCGATAAAGACGACGTAACATCTTTATACACAGCCGATAACATTGTGGGCAGCGACGGAGGATTGGATGTGAAAAGATTTTATAAGCGTGTGCCTCACAGCAAGGAAAAGTTGGACAAGCTGAAAAGAACGGTGGAAAGTAACGAGATGATTTTCGGCAGGCTCGTCTCTCCGGACGAGACCGTAACCGTAATAGTTGCCGAGATTGGTGACGATGTTTTCTCCCAAGAATTTTACAACAAGATTCTGAAAACAGCCAAGGCCTCACAAACCGATGATATCAAGGTCTATGTGGCGGGACGCCCCATCGTCGAGGGCACCATGGCCCTGTTGGGTCCCGCCGATATGAAACGCATGGTGCCAATTGTGTTGGCCGTCATTTTTATAGTCCTTTTCCTGACACTCCGCAGTCTTAAAGGCACCCTAATCACCCTCGGGGTGGTATTCTTCTCCACCATTTGGACCTTCGGACTTATGGCCGCAACAGGCATCCCCATTTACGCGGTATCGACCATGATTCCCGTTATGCTCATTGCCATTGGCGTGGCCGACGGCATTCATCTATACAGCCACTTACATGTTTTCGTCAACCACAACCCTGAGGCCTCTCGAAAAGAAGCCGTTAAAGACATGCTGAAATACCTTTGGAAACCTGTCGTCATGACTTCCGTTACCACGGCGGTGGGATTTATATCGCTGCTGACATCTCAAGTTTATCCGGTTAAATATTTCGGCATTTTTACCGCCTTTGGGGTAATGGTGGCCATGGTCTTCTCTTTGGTATTTCTGCCGGCAGGCATTATGATTTTCGGTCTTCCAAAAGCAAAACCAATTGATAAACAAGCAGATAAAGAAGGTCATTCTCATTCCAAACTTGCCAACAAATTTGCCGAAGGCGTGATAAAACACAGGTATTTAACCATGGGAATTACTGCCGTAATTGTCGTTCTCTCGCTTATCGGAATGCAGGAAATATGGATAAATTCCAGCTTTCTGGAAAAATTTGAGAAAAACAGCGACATAGTACTCACCGACAAATTTATCAACGAGCATTTCGGTGGCACAAGCACCTTAAACCTCATCCTCGATGCCAAGGGTAAAAAAGACACTTTCAAATCTCCCGCTGTTTTAAAACTCGTTGATAAGATGCAAAAGGATGTGGATTCTTCGCTGCAAGTGGTGGGCAACAGTTTTTCTCTTGCCGATTATATCAAAAGAATGAACAAGGTGATGAATGCCGACAAGGAAGAATACAACCGCATTCCCGACAGTCAAGACCTTATCGCTCAGTATCTTCTGCTGTATGAAATGTCGGGAGACCCGGAAAACCTCAATAAGGTTGTGGACTATAACTATGAAAAAGCCAACGTCACTTTCCAGCTCAAAAGCGACAACTCCAAGGCTATGAATTCGGCTTTGGACATAATCAATCGCTACAAGGACGATTTCAAAAAACTCGGCATTGACATGAACTACGCCGGCAGCGGCTACAAAGCCCTTGTTTTTACCGACCTAATCTTGGAGGGACAAATCAGAAGCCTTGTTATGTCGCTGATTATCATTTTATTGCTTATCACTTTCATGTTCCGAAGCATAAAAATAGGGCTAATCGGTTCTGTTCCCATTTTGATAACGGCACTCATAAGTTTCGGAATTATGGGCTTTCTCGGCATACCGCTCAGCACCACTACAGCCTTGCTCTCGAGCATTGCGGTGGGAATAGGAATCGACTACGCCGTGCACTTTCTCGAGCAATACAGGCTCAACGCCGCCGACACCGACGACAAGATGGTGGCAGCACAGAAAACCATGGCGCACTCGGGACGCGCTATTATCTACAACGCCATTGTGGTTATTGCAGGCTTCCTCGTGCTTACCTTTTCGGTATTTCCGCCAAACCGTGAGTTGGGAGCACTTGTCTCGCTGAATATGTTCACGAGTTTTGTGGGCACTTTAACCATAATGCTCGTGCTGCTTTATATGTCTAATGTATATTTTAAAAAGAAATAAAAATTATTAACATTTTAAATTACAATAAGTTATGAAAACATTAAAATCAATTATTCCGGTTTTGGTCATTATCGCAATGGCCTTTACCCCGGCACCTCAACAGAAACTTACCGGAAGACAAATTATGGATAAAGCATACAATCGCCCTACGGGCAAAGACCAAACTTCCGTTTTGACAATGACGCTGATAAACAAAAGCGGACAAACACGCATCCGTAAAATCAAGCAGTTTTACAAAGATTTCGGCAGCGTGGAAAAGAAAATCATGTTTTTTATTTCACCCGCCGACGTAAAAAACACCTCCTTTATGAATTGGAGTTACGACAGCGACAAAGCCGACGACCAATGGATATTTTTACCCGCATTAAAAAAGGTAAAGCGAATTTCGAGCGACAGCAAGAGCGATTATTTTATGGGCTCCGACTTCACTTACGACGATTTGGGCGACCGCAAACTCGACGCCGATGTTCATAAACTTCTCAGGGAAGAAAAAATAAACGGCTATGACTGCTATGTGGTAGAGAGCAAATCAAAAGACGAAGATTATATGTATTCGAAAACCATTAGTTGGATTCGCAAGGATAACTTCACGGGAGTAAAAAAAGAATTCTACGACGAAGACGGAGAGCTACTTAAAATTCTCAATATCAAGAAGGTAGAAAAAATTTCCGGCTACTGGATTATCACCTCTTCGGAAATGGACAACGTGCAGAAAAATCACAAGACCACCATTCAACTGTCGAATGTTAAGGTAAATTCGGGTGTTTCGTCTTCCATGTTTTCCGAACGGATGATGATGCGCGGTATTTAACTTAAATTCAAAACATTATGAAGAATATAAAAATAATTGCACTCGTCGCCTTGCTGTTTTTTCTGGCAAAGGAAAAAGGTGAAGCACAAGAAGGTATTGACATATCGGGTTTCGCACGTACCTATGAAGGCATTTTAACGAAAAACGGGGATTTCGCCATTGTGCAACAAACCCTAAATCTGAATTTTGAAAAGCGGGGCGAAAAAGTGGCTTTTAAGGCCAACCCCTTGCTTTACCTCTACAATTCCGACAGTATTTGGTTCAGAATGAGGGAGATATATATGGATATGTACTTCAAAAATTTCGATTTGCGAATAGGAAAGCAGCAGATAGTGTGGGGCAAAGCCGATGGCGTTTTCATCACCGATGTTGTTTCGCCGCTAAACCTCACGGAATTTTTACTGCCCGATTTCGATGAGATTCGCACCGGCGTCATTTCCGCAAAACTGGACTACTACTTCGGCAACAGCACCGTCGAGGCCATCTGGATACCTCAATTTACGCCGAGCACACGACCTGCATCAGGCTCCATTTGGTATATCGCGCCCGACTTCCCCGCTCCGGCTAAATTCGATTGGAGCAAAAGCACCATCAAACCTTCGCTTGAAAATTCCGAAGCTTTTCTGAAATATTCCTTTATGGGCTCCAATATCGACTTCGACATAATGGGCGGCTACACATGGGACGACAATCCCGCCATGTATGTGGAAAAAGTCTTTGGCAAAGACACAAGCGTAATGCCGCCGAAACCATATCTGAAAAGCCTTAACATCACCCCCGAGCACCACAGACTTGCGCTTACGGGCGGTGCATTCAGCACCGAAATAAAAGGTGTGATTTTGAGAGGCGAGGCTGCTTACTATTTCGGCAAATATTTCCAAACCACCGACCCCGATGCCGAGGGAGCTTTGGTGCAAAAAGACTATATAAACTACGTGGCAGGTGTCGATTTCAATATCGGCAGCGTGAAACTCAGCACTCAATTCATTCAAAAATACATTATGGATTGGGACGATTTTATGGCTGAAGACGAAACCAACAATATGGCTACCTTTTTGGCGCGATACGATATGCTGCACGAAACATTACACCTGGAGTTGTTTTCTTACATTGGCATAAGCAAGTCCGATGCCCTTATCAGACCGAAAATCACCTACGACTTCGACGATGGTTTTTCAATACTTTTGGGAGCCAATATCTTCACCGGTGACAAAGAAGGAATGTTCGGTCGCTATGGCGACAACACAATGATTTACACCAAGATAAAGTATTCTTTCTGAGTGATTCGGAACCGCTTAGTGCCATCAATGCCCGTCTCAACCTTTCTTTAGGGTAAATCCGAAGGTTGTCCCCACTCCCACCGTGGAGCGCACGTTAATGGTCTGATTATGAGCATCGATGATGTGCTTTACGATGGATAGGCCCAGACCGGTGCCGCCCTGCGCCCTCGAGCGTGCTTTGTCAACCCTGAAAAATCTCTCGAACAGTCGCGGCAAATACTTCTCGGGGATTCCGCTGCCGTTGTCGGTAACCTCCACCAAGATGTTGTCGTACATGTCGAAAAAGGAAATTTTCACAAAGGGCTTGGGTCTGTCGGGCATGTATTTTATGGCGTTATCTATCAGATTGACAAGCACTTGCCGTATCTTTTCTTTGTCAGCCGAAACGCGCAGAGGGGCATCGTATTTATTTACGGTAAAAATATCGATATTCTTCTCCTTTGCCTTCAGCTCAAACATTTCGATGGTTTCATTTACCAAATCCTCAATGTTAAACGGCTTCATCTTCATCTCCATCATATCCGATTCCAAAGCCGATATGACGTCGAGGTCTTTCACCATGGCTATTATCCTGTCGATGTTTTTGGCCGACTGTTTAAGGTATTTTTTGTTGATTTGCTCGTCGTAAAGCCCGCCGTCCAAAAGCGTCAGCACATAACCTTGAATGTTGAAAATCGGCGTTTTCAGCTCGTGGGAAAGATTGCCTATAAACTCGCGCCTGAATTTTGCATTGGACCTCAACTGTGCTATTTCTTTCTCCTGTTTTTCCGCCCATTCCAATACATCGCGATTGACAGACTCGAAAACATCCGGTTTATCTATCAAATCGGTAATGGGTTTTTTTCCCAACTTCAAAGAATGAATATTTTTATATATCACCTTGATTTTCTGATAGATAAACTTCCCTATCACAAAGTTTAAAATAAGATAAATAAGCGGAAGGCCGATGACGAACTGCAGCAGGGCCGTGAGCAAGTTGAAATCGGGGAAAAAGAGCCAGCAAAAAAAATCTATGACAAAAACGGCAGCCGCAACAAGCAGCGTGCTTTGAAAAATAAGCCGTTTGGGATTTCCCGACAGTTTAATCATCTTTTTTCATATCAAGTTTATAACCCACGCCCTTTACTGTTTTTATCTCCTTCAAATTGAGCTTCTCACGCAACTTACGAATGTGAACGTCGATGGTGCGGTCGATAACAACCACGTCGTCGCCCCACACTTTTTGCAGGATAACATCGCGCTTGAAAACCTTATCGGGCTTTGATGCCAGAAGTTTGAGCAACTCGAATTCCTTTTTGGGCAAAGACACTTCCTTGCCGTCGCGAACAACCTTGTATTTCTCGTTATCGATTATCAAGCCCGGCAAAACAATGTTCTTTTCTTCGGGCTCGTCAACTTTACTTTTGCGACGCAAGAGCGCTTCAATTCTGTGTATCAGCACCTTGGGTTTTATGGGTTTTGTGACGTAATCGTCGGCACCGCTTTTAAAGCCCGCTATCTGCGAGTAGTCTTCGCTGCGTGCCGTCAGAAAAATTTTTACGGTATTTTTCAACGCAGGAATTTCATTCATTCTGCTGCACGTTTCAATACCGTCGAGTTCGGGCATCATCACATCCAAAATAATGAGGTCGGGGATGATTTTTTTCGACAGCTCTATGGCCTCCTTGCCATTGGTGCTGGTGTACACCTTATAACCTTCTTTTCGCAGATTATAACTCAGAATCTCAAGGATATCATCCTCGTCGTCAACACAAAGAATTTTGTACTTCAAACCGCTCATTTTAAAGGCTTTTTAAGGATTTTATCGATTATCTTTGAGGTAGAATAACCCTCCACAAAATCCAAAGTCTCCACTTTACCGCCATTTTGCAAAACGATATCGGCACCGACAATTTCTTCGAGAGAATAGTCGCTGCCTTTGACCAAAATATCGGGCACCAAATGCGAAATAAGATTATGGGGTGTATCCTCGTCAAACAAAACCACGGCATCGGTAAAAGAAAAAGAGGCCAACAAGACGGCACGCGCATTTTCATCCTGAACGGGTCTGTTTTCTCCCTTGAGACGACTAACCGAAGCATCTGTATTTAAGCCTATTACAAGCCTGTCGCCCAAATCGCGTGCCCGCGCAAGATAGTCGGCATGACCGGCATGCAAAATGTCGAAACAACCGTTGGTGAAAACAACTTTCTCGCCTGCCGCCTGCCAACGCTCAACCATAGCCTTGGCTGTTTCCGGCGAAACTATTTTATCTTTAATTTGCTTGTAAAACCCCATTGTTCTTCGATTTAAGGGAAACAATAACCAGAGACAAGCCGCCAACCACCAAAATCATAATGGTTTGCGCCGACCATGTAATCCAACCCATGGCAAGGCCGATGCCCGATAGCTTGGTGATGCCGTATAGAACGAGTGTCTCGGAAACAATAACCGGATAAAGCCCTATGCCTCCGGGAGTTATCATAATGCCGATGGAACCCAAAACCAATACCGACAAGCCCGCTCCCACCCCGAGATGCGAAGTCTCGGGCAAAGAAAACAAAGTGAGATAGACCATCAGAAAGTAAAAAAACCATATCAACAGCGAATAAAAGACGAATAATCCGGGACGGTTGATTTTTGAAATGGATTTCAGCCCCTCCCAAATGCCTTTCAAAAAGGCCATTAACTTTTTGTAAACATTGGAGTTAATGATTTTTTTTCTAAAAATAATATAGAATAAAAACAAAACCAAAAGTACAGTCAAACCGGCTTTTCCCACAAGATGTTCGGTGGAAAGGGAAGTAAACTTTTCGTTGATTTTGGGGTAGATATGTGTTCTGACGTAATTATCGATTCTCGAATATTCCACCGCCAAGGTGATAAAAAAGAGGCTGAAAAAGATAAGCATATCAATGGCTCTTTCGAGTATGACGGTGCCGAATGATTTATTCACCGGAATGCGGTGCTCCTTGTATAAAACCGTGCAGCGCGCCACTTCGCCCGAGCGCGGTATGCCCAAATTGGCAAAATACCCTATCATAACGGCAAGAAAAGAGCTGTAGAGTGTAGGTTTATAACCCATGGGCTCCAAAAGAATTTTCCAGCGCATAGCCCGCACCAAGTGCGAAAATACCCCGATGACGATGGAATAGATAACCCACGAATAATCGGCTACCTTGAAACTGTTGATGATATTTTGTTTTTCGTCAGGCGTTAAATCTTTGAGCGACAGCCATATAATAAAAATACCCAGCCCGAGAGCCAAAGCCACTTTTATTATATTGAGCGCTGTTTTTTTCAAGACGGGATGTTATTATTTTCGTCGGGAAAAACTATTGACGGGGTAAAATTCTTTGCTTCTTCAAAATCCATGGAAGCATAAGACACAATAATCAGCAAGTCGCCGGGGCTCACTTTTCTTGCGGCGGCACCGTTTACCCCTATGACACCGCTGCCCCTTTTACCTTTTATCACATAAGTGTCGAAACGTTCACCGTTGTCGATATCGTAGATATGAACGCGCTCATTTTCAATGATATTGACCGCATCCATCAGATTCTCGTCGATGGTAATACTGCCGATATAATTCAAATCGGCTTCCGTAACTTTAACCCTGTGTATTTTCGACTTTAAAACGTCTATTTTCATAGCACAAAATTATTAAAAAATTCTGATATTGTCTATCAAGCGAACCGAGCCCAAATTTACAACAATAAAACCCATTACGTTTTTGTTTTTTTCAAAAGTTTCAACCGGCTGTAATGTGTCCGCGTCGGCGGGTTCAAAATACTCCAATTCCATTTCCTCAACGGAATTTATCTCTTTGGCAACCAATTCTTTAAGCTCCACGGGTGAAAGTTGTCCGGCCAAAGAAGCAGCCTTCTGCAAAGTGCTGTAAATAAACGGGGCGCGCGCTCTTTGTGCTGCCGTCAGCCTTCTGTTTCGAGAGCTCATTGCCAAGCCGTCGGCTTCGCGCACAATTTCGCAGCCCACTATCTCGATATCAATATTTCTTTGCTTTACCAAAGAGCGAATCACCAACAGTTGCTGGTAATCTTTTTTTCCGAAATAGGCCCTGTCGGCGGGAATTGCCTCAAACAACTTTTCGACGACGGTAGCCACTCCGTCGAAATGACCGGGGCGATTGGCACCCTCCATAACGCCGGTCAGCAAGCCGAAATCATAAGCCGCTTTTTCTTCGCCATCCGGATACATCTCCTCAACTTCAGGAGCAAATACGAGGTCGCATCCTTCGTCAGACAGCAAGTTGAGGTCGGTGGCCAAATCGCGCGGATATTTCTCCAAGTCTTCGGCATTGTTAAACTGTGTGGGATTGACAAAAATAGACACCACCACCCTGTCGTTTTCCTTGCCTGCACGCCGCACCAAAGACAAATGCCCCTGATGAAGAGCGCCCATCGTCGGCACAAAACCAACGCTGAGCCCTTTCGCCTTCAATTCGTTGATTTCCCTCTTTATTTCCTCACGTTTTTTAACAACCTTCATGTCCAAATAATTGAATGTCAAAGGAGCGGCAAAATTATACCTTTATTAATATGATAAAACAATTTTTAGTATTTTTGCGCATCCTTTTATAAACGCTAAAGCAAATAGATAATATGGCTAAACCTAAAATTTTATATGTGAGCGAGGAAGTCTATCCTTATCTGCCCAAGACTCACATCAGCGAAATCGGAAGATATTTACCGCAATACGTTCAGGAACACAAGAAAGAAATCAGAGTATTTCTGCCGCGTTTCGGAAATATAAACGAAAGACGCAATCAACTGCACGAGGTTATTCGTCTTTCAGGTATGAATTTGATTATCAACGATATGGATCACCCTTTGATTATCAAGGTGGCCTCCATACAGTTGGCACGAATGCAGGTATATTTCATTGACAACGAAGACTATTTTCATCGCAAATTCGTTTTCAGAGATGCTAACGGTAAATTCTTTGACGATAACGACGACCGCGCCATTTTTTACGCAAGAGGTATTTTAGAGACCGTTAAAAAGTTGAGATGGGCTCCCGATATCGTCCACGTTCACGGTTGGTTCGGCAGCTTGGTGCCCATGTATTTGAAAAAAATATTGAACGACAACCCCTTGTTCAACGAGGCTAAAATCGTTATATCGCTATACGGCGACGATTTTGAGGAGACCTTACCCGACAAATTTGTTAACAATTTGGAAATAGAAGGTCTGAAAAAAGAAGATTTAGGACACTATAAAGAGAAAAATTTCGTTGGCTTGATGAAATCGGCAATCGACTACGGCGACGCCATAATAATGGGTGACGAAAATGTGAACCCCGAACTTGTGGAATACGCCGAGGCTTCGGGTAAACCCATTCTCGAGTACAAGAGTCCGGAAGAATACCTCGAAGCTTATAACAAGTTTTATGACGAGTTGCTGGGAGACAAAGAGGAAGAATAAAATTTAAGTTCGAGAAGTGAATAGATCAAAAGGATTTTTTTATACCATGCTGCTCATTGCGGCAACTGTTTTTTTTAATGCTTGCCAAAAACCCAATGACCTCGGTGAGGACATAGTGGTATTACAAGACAACAAGTTAAACGTAACTTTTACCGATACGCTCACCCTAAACGCATACAGCGTGGTGGCCGACTCGGTTTCTACCAACAAGCTGAAATACAATCTATTGGGAAGTTTCAACGACCCCGTTTTCGGCACCACAACCGCAAGCTTTTACACGCAGTTAAGGCTTTCGGAAAACAATGTGGACTTCGGAAGCAATGCTGTTTGCGATTCGGTTATTCTCACGCTACGTTATCGCGGATTTTACGGCGACACCGCCTCGCCACAAACCCTGCGAGCCTACGAAGTCGATGAAGATATGTATCCCGATTCGTCTTATTATTCAACCGACAGTTTGAGGGTTTTACCCGTGCCCATTGGCATTCAAAACGTGGTTTTCCAACCCGAAGATTCCATTTATTACGGCACCACTCTCGTCGAGCCGCATCTCAGATTTTATCTTGACAAGAGTTTCGGCGAGAAAATAATGGCCAAATCGGGACAGACGGAACTATCTGACAACGAGAACTTTCAGAAGTTTATAAAAGGCATTTTCGTAACCGCCGACAAGGCCATCAACGAAGGCGGCTTTGCATACTTCGACCTGATGTCGCCTCTGTCGATTATGAGTATTTATTATCATAACGACAACGACACTCTGGTTTACAAATTTGCCATCAACCAATTTTGCAGCTATTTCAGCACCTTTAATCATTACGGCTATGCCGACGCTTCACCCCAATTTATAGCTCAAGTTATAAACGGCGACACATCCTTAGGCAACCAAACTCTTTACATTCAATCTTTAGGCGGGGTTAAGACAAAAGTTTCTTTCCCCACTTTGAAGCAATTGACAAAAAACGGCACCATTGCCGTTCACAACGCAGAGCTTTTGATAAATGTCAGTCAGGGCAGCGATGCCGATTACGAACCCGTTTTCGGTTTGGCGGTACTGAGACTCGATTCGACGGGACGGCCTCAATTTATCGAAGATTATTTTGAGGGATCGGCATATTTCGGTGGCGACTACAACAAAGACGGAAAATATTATAAGTTTAACATTAACAGATATATACAGCATATTATCTCCGGCAAGGAAAAACAATACGGTCTTGAAATTGTTGCAAAAGGAGCGTCGATTTACGGCAACAGGCTTATTTTCGACGGCAGCAAATCGGCCGGCAGGCGCTTCAGGCTGAAATTGACTTACACGCCGGTAACTAATTAATAAACAAAATTGAGGAGAAAATTTTTTAACTATGTGTGGAATTGTAGCATATTTAGGAGAAAGGCAAGCATACCCGATACTGATAAACGGTCTTTACCGTCTGGAATATCGTGGTTATGACAGTGCCGGAATAGCAATCATCAACGGCAATTTGAATTTGTATAAACGCAAAGGCAAGGTTGCCGATTTGGAAGAATACGTCAAAGGAAAAGATGTGCAAGGCACCATAGGGATAGCCCATACGAGATGGGCAACTCACGGCGAGCCTACCGACGAAAATGCACACCCGCATTTCTCGCAGTCGCACGACCTTTCCATTATTCATAACGGCATTATAGAGAACTACAAGACTTTGAAAGAAGAGTTGATACGAAGGGGTTATGTGTTTACAAGTCAAACAGATACCGAAGTTCTCATTCACCTTATCGAAGATGTGAGAAAAAACGAGAAAGTTGATTTGATAGAAGCCGTACGTATAGTGCTCAATCAAGTTGTGGGAGCCTATGCCATCGCCGTTATCGACAAAAACAATCGCGATTTGATGATTGCCGCCAAGAAAGGCAGTCCCTTGGTTGTGGGAATAGGCAAAGATGAATTTCTCGTAGCCTCCGACGCCACACCTATTGTGGAGCATACCAACAAGGTTATTTACCTTGAAGACGAAGAAATGGCCATCCTGCGACGGGGTCAAGATATTGAAATTAAGACCATTAAGAACATCAAAAAAACAGCATACGTTCAAGAGCTCGAAATAAGCTTAGAGGCATTGGAGAAAGGTGGTTTTGAACATTTTATGCTGAAAGAAATCTTTGAACAACCTCATTCCGTAAGCGAATCTATGCGAGGACGCCTCTACCCCAACAATGGTATTGTCACTCTCGGCGGCATACTCAACTACGAACAGAAGATACTGAATGCCAAACGGATAGTAATGGTAGCATGCGGCACCTCGTGGCATGCGGCCTTGGTGGGCGAATATCTTCTCGAAGAGCTGCTGAGGGTGCCCGTGGAAGTGGAATATGCTTCGGAGTTCAGGTACCGCAAACCCATAATCGATGAAGATGATGTGGTGATAGCTATTTCGCAAAGCGGCGAAACCGCCGACACCCTTGCCGCTCTGAAAATGGCCAAGGAAAAAGGAGCCACCATCCTAGGTATTTGCAACGTGGTGGGCTCTTCCATAGCACGCGAAACCGATGCCGGCGTATATACACATGCCGGCCCCGAGATAGGCGTGGCTTCCACAAAAGCTTTCACCGCTCAGGTTACCATTCTTACAATGATGGCCATACGTTTGGCCTATAAAAAGGGTAGAATAACACGCTCGCAACACCAGTTTTTCTTGGACCGCCTCGGCGAAATTCCTTCGCTTATAGAGAAGGCGCTCAAAAGCAACGAATTGGTTCAAGAAATAGCCTTTGAATACAAAGATGCGAGGAATTTCCTCTATCTCGGCCGCGGCATTAATTTCCCCGTGGCACTTGAGGGCGCTCTTAAACTTAAGGAAATCAGCTATATACATGCCGAGGGTTACCCTGCCGCAGAGATGAAACACGGCCCCATAGCCTTGATTGACGCCGAAATGCCGGTGGTAGTTGTGGCTCCAAAGAAAGGCATCTACGAGAAAGTGGTAAGCAACATCGAGGAGGTGAAAGCCCGCAAAGGAAAAATAATAGCTATCGTTACCGAAGGCGACACACAGGTAAGAGCCTTGGCCGACCATGTTATCGAAATTCCCGAAACCGACGAGATTTTCACACCGCTGATTGCCACAATACCCTTGCAACTGCTTGCTTATCACATAGCCGTGATGAGAGGATGCAACGTTGACCAACCTCGTAATCTCGCCAAATCAGTTACCGTGGAATAAGCCTATGGAAAACAAAGAGGCTGACAGGCCGGCAATATTTATTAAAAGAGAACGTGACATCAAAAAATGGCACGTTCTTTACGTAAAAAGCCGTCATGAAAAGACTGTCAACGAGGAACTTAAGGAAGACGGATATATGACCTACCTGCCTCTGCTGAAAACCCTGCGCCGTTGGAGTCAAAGAAAAAAATGGGTGGAAGAGCCTGTCTTCAAATCCTATCTTTTTGTGAAGGTAAGACGTAACGAGCTGTACGACTTGATGAAATACAAAGACGTACTGACTTATGTTCGTTTTGCCGGCGAGCCTGCCACCGTTAGGGAAGAGACTTTATTGTTTATAAAGAAACTGCTGATAAACAAAACCACTTTCGATGTGGAAGAAGGCGATTTGAAAGTAGGTAAGAAAATAAAACTCAAGTCGGGTCCTTTCAAAGGTATGGAAGGAAACATCATTGAGTTGAGGGGCAAATCGAAACTTGTGGTGGAGATTAAATCGCTTAGTGTTAAGTTGGTGATTCCTATGGATGAAATTATGCCGGAGGGATAATTAGTGGCTATAAGAAAACGCCAATTACTTCGTTACGCTCATGCTGAAATC
>CAZPGC010000068.1:0-13954 GCA_964585875.1 uncultured Prolixibacteraceae bacterium
ATTTTATACCACTTCCGCCACCACAAAGGTGCTGCCTCCCACAAACACCAAATCATTATCGTCTGCATTTTCTTTAGCGGCTTTAAATGCGTCGGCTACCGACGGGTAGCTGTGTCCTTCCAAGCCAAAAGAAACGGCTTTCTCCATTAATTCTTTGGTGGGCAGGGCGCGCGGTACGCCGGCACGACAAAAATAGTAGCGTGCGTGTTTTGGCAGCAGGGTGATAACTCCGGCGATATCTTTGTCGCTTACCATTCCCAACACAAAGTGAAGTTGCCTATAATTCAGATTTTCAAGCTGTTGCATGGTCTTTCTCAATCCGTCCACGTTGTGCCCCGTGTCGCATATCACCATCGGATTTTCCGACAAAATCTGCCACCTTCCGGCAAAACCCGTGTTTGAAATAATGTTCTTTATACCCCTTTCCAATTGCTCGTGGCGGACTACTTTCTCAAATCCTTTTTTCCCCGACAGCGTTTTCAAAATTGCCAAAGCAGTAGCAAGGTTTTCCTTTTGATAATCGCCCTGCAACGGCATATCAAGGGCTTTCCTCTCCTCATTTTTATAAGTGTACCAATAAACACCGTTATTTTCTTTCTCAATTTTCACAAGCTCATCGGCATAATACATTGCACTCGACATTCTATCCGCATAGGCCTCGAATACTTTTTTCGTTTCTTTTTGCCGGCGCCCTATTATCACAGGCACACCTTGTTTGATTATCCCTGCCTTCTCGGCGGCTATTTTTTCTATACCCTCGCCAAGAAAAGTCGTGTGGTCAAGGCTGATGTTGGTAATAGCCGTAACAAGCGGATTGACAACATTGGTGGAGTCGAGCCTCCCTCCCATCCCGACTTCCACAACGGCGATATCCACTCCGGCATCACTGAAATATTTCATGGCCATTCCGAAGGTAAGCTCAAAAAACGATGCTTCAAAACTCGCGGCTTCATCACCGTAATTCTCCACAAAATCCACCACGTAATCTTGGGGCACGGGAATGCCGTTAACCCTTATTCTTTCTCTAAAATCGCGCAAGTGCGGCGAGGTAAAAAGTCCCGTCTTAAACCCCGATTCCGTCAGCACCGAAGCCACCATGTTTGCCGTGCTGCCCTTGCCGTTTGTGCCGGCTATATGAACGGCGGGGAAATCTTTCTCCGGATTGCCGAGCAGCTTACAAATTGCAATGGTGTTCGACAAATCGGCCTTATAAGCCGCCGCCCCGACACGCTGAAACATGGGCAAACGGCTGTAAAGATATTCCAATGTTTGCTTATAATTCATTCAAATGGTACTCTTTTAATTTCTCAACGGGTTTCTTTAAAATTTGCATGAGTTCAAAGCCGTATTTATCGGCTTTGGCAGCAAAAATGTTAGCAAAATGATGGCCTATTGAGCCCACAACGCCAAGCGGATAATGATATTTTCGAGCCAAAGGGAGCAACTGTATTTTGAAGTATTCTTCAAAGATATCGTCAAGCATGGCGGCAATAGAAGGCTCGCCGGCATGTTTACCGGCAAAAATCGCAAAGGAGGCAAGGTAGCGATTTGGCCCGGGTTTTTTGTAAACGCTCAGCAAAACGCTTTTGAGGTCAAGGGCAAAATCTTTTTCAAAATCCGCCTTCAAAGCGGCTTCCATTTTGCCGTGAAAATACATTTGCAACAAGCTCTTTCCAATGGCCGCACCGGAGCCCTCGTCGCCGAGAATATACCCAAGCGATTGAATGCCTTCCACAATTTTATATCCGTCGTAAACCACTGTATTCGAACCCGTTCCCAATATAACGGCTATGCCTTTTTTTCTGCCGAATAAGGCTCGTGCCGCGCCTTCAATGTCGCTATGTATCTCAACGGAGGACTTGGAGAAAACATTCGTCAAAGCATTGTAAAGCACAGCATTTAGCTCTGCGGAGTTACATCCGGCACCGTAGAAAAACACCTTGCTTATTTCGGAGGTTTCAACATCTGCAAAAGTCTCTTCCACCGTCGTCATAATTTTTTCGACCGTAAGGTGGTAAGGATTCAGGCCCATGGAGCTCAAGCGTATTTCCTTTTCTCCGTTCGCCGGGTTTTCCCCGCAAATCAACCAGTCGGTTTTGGTACTCCCGCTATCGGCTATCACTATCATAATCAGAATTTTACCTCCATTCCGTCGTAAACACATCGGGTTTCCCGGAATATCTTTTGTGCCTCTTGTTCGAGGATACGCGTATCGGCATATCTTGTGGAAAAATGACCTATCAACAAACTGTCGGCACCGGCAGCTTTGGCACACAAAGCAGCCTGCGAAGCCGTGGAATGCAATTTATCGCGGGCGTCGGCAGCTTCGGCCTCGGCAAAAGTGGCTTCATGATACATCAGCCCTACCCCTTTTACCATTTCGGCAATGCGAGGCTCATAGGCAGTGTCGCTTAAATAGGCATAACTCTTTGGGGCTCTTTTCGAATACGTTATGTCTTCGTTGGCATAGCGATGTCCTGCCTTGTCAACATAATCTTCACCGTTTTTTATTCGCGAAAACCATTGATGAGGGATATCGTGACTTTCGGCAAAATCTTTTTTTATGTTTAACTCGGGAATCTTCTCCTCTACCAAAAACCCCGTGACAGGCACGCTGTGCTTTAGTGGTATGGAACTCACTTTCAATTCCTTATCCTCAAAAATCAACTCCTTTCCATCGTTCTTTAATTCAACGAATTGCAGGTCGAATTTCAATCTGAGATTTGCTGCTTCAAGTACTTTCTCCAGCGTGTCGCGCAGTTGAGGAAAGGCGAATATACGCAGGGGATTTTCTCTTTTGTACATCGAATACGTTGACAACAGTCCGAAAAGGCCGAAGAAGTGGTCGCCGTGAAGATGAGAGATGAAAATAGCGTCGATTTTATTTAGCGGAGCTTTAAAACGACGCAGCTGAAACTGAGTGCCTTCACCACAGTCGAAAAGAAAATGATGCCGCCCTGTGGTGAGCAGCTGTGCGCTCAGCATCCTGTTGTCGGCAGGCAAAGCCGAGCTGCTGCCGAGAACCGTCAAGCTCCATTTCATTTACCTGATTATCATTCGCTTAACCACCGAGTTTTCATCATCACTCAAGCGATAAAAATAAACGCCGGCGGGAAGATTACCTTTTTCAAAAACGAATTTGTTGACGCCTCTCACGGCAAAAATATCTTTGCTGCGCACACGGTTTCCCACCATGTCGAATACCTCGAAAGTGAAAACCGTGCTCCTCATACTGTTGAATTTAATCTCGGTTTTGCCGTCGAAGGGATTGGGGTTGTTTTGCATCACGGTAAACTTCTTGAAATCCGACGGGGCAAAACCTACATTTATCGAGTCAATAACCTCCATATCAAAGAAATACGAGAAGGCCAAGGGGTTGCCCATAACCATCACTTGTATTTGCACTTCAGCCTTATATTTTCCCGTATCTTGCTCGCTTGCAGTGCCTTGAATCACCAAACAGCCGTAGGAACCTCCCGGCCAAAAATCCGAGGGCGAATTGGTAACATAAGAAAGACCGGAAGGCATGCCGAGGATGTCAACCACTCCGGCGCTGTCGATATTAATGGGCACCGTCATGGGCGGCACAATGGTGTCGTGCGGAATCCTCAAATGAATCACCTGATGATATGGGGCTGTGGCCACCACCGGCTTAAGTCCCTGAGCTGTATCGGGTTGTGTAAACGAAGGGCCGGGAAACTGTACCGGTGTGCATTGCGAATACAGCGAGCCCGCGAAAGCCGCCGTCAAAAATAAAAACAGAAAAATCTTCTTCATAATATTCTATCGATTTAAATTAACTCCTTCAATGACAAAAGTAGAAAAATTTGGTTGTCCCTTTTAATAATAAAAAACACTCTTATTAATCGACACGTTCGCAACCCTGGTGAATCCTTATCCGCAAACCGGAATCCGATTGTTAAGCTCCGTTAAACATTGTTAAAACAACTAAAAAAATAAAGCGCTTTTTTGCATAAAATTTTATTATTGCGCTCCGTTTAAAGGTCGAAATAAACTTTAACACAAAACATAAAAGCTTATGGATATTGTTATTGAAAACTTGACCAAAAAATACGGAACGCAGAAAGCCGTTGACAACATCTCGTTCCGCGTAAAAACCGGCGAAGTCTTGGGTTTTCTCGGGCCCAACGGCGCGGGCAAAACCACAACAATGAAAGCCATTACCACCTTTCTGGCACCCGACGCGGGAACCGTAAAAATCGGGGAATGGAATATCGAAGAAAATCCCGACGAGATAAAAAAACATATCGGTTATTTGCCGGAAAACAATCCGCTTTACGAAGATATGCCTGTTATCGACTACTTGCGTTTTGTAGCCGAAATAGAAGGCATTGCAAAAGATAAAACAGATGATAAGATTCGGCAAGTGATAGCTGTTTGCGGTATAGAGGCCGAGAAACACAAAAAAATCGGCGAGCTTTCAAAGGGATACAAGCAACGTGTGGGGCTTGCCCAAGCCTTAATTCACGACCCCGAGGTGCTTATTCTCGATGAGCCGACCACAGGCCTCGACCCGAACCAAATTATTGAGATAAGGGAACTTATCAAAAAAATCGGTAGGGAGAAAACCGTAATCCTCAGCTCGCATATTCTGGCAGAGGTCGAAGCCACCTGCGACAGGATTATGATTATCAACAAGGGGAAAATAGTCGCCGACGGAACAGCCTCCGAACTGCGCAAAAAAGCACAAGGCAGGGAAATACTGAAAGTAACCGTCGAAGACGGCGAACTCAACGAAATCTACAGCGCACTACAGCAATTGCCCGAAACCGAACTTGTTGACATAGTTGACAAATCGAGCAATACTTTCGAGATTCACAGCATCGAAAACGCTTCCTCGCGCCGGCCCGTCTTTAATCTTTGTAAAGAAAAAGGGTGGGTGTTGACACAGATGTCTTTTGTGGAAACCAAATTGGAAGATGTGTTTAGAGATTTGACTATGAATTAATAAAAAGGAGGTGCCTTATGAAAAAAATATGGATAATAACAAAAAGAGAACTGCAATCTTTTTTCGACTCGCTGACAGCTTACATCCTGCTCATTCTTTTTCTGGGTTTCAGCGGATTTTTTACATGGATTTACGGCAGCGATATCTTCTTTATAAAACAAGCAAGTCTGCAAGCATTTTTCAATATTGCCTACTGGACTCTTTTCTTCTTTATACCGGCTCTCACCATGCGCCTTCTTTCCGAAGAAAACAGAAGCGGCACTATTGAGCTTTTGCTTACCAAGCCCGTCAGCAATTGGCAGGTGGTAACGGGAAAATTTTTGTCGGCTCTGCTGCTGATTGTAATAGCCTTGTTTCTGACTCTACCCTATTATTTTACGGTTTCATCCTTGGGAAACATCGACAACGGCGAGGTTTTCGGCGGTTATCTTGCGCTCATACTTTTCAGCAGCATGTATATCTCCATCGGACTTTTCACCAGCAGTGTAACTAACAATCAGATTGTGAGTTATTTGCTGGCGCTTTCCATAGGAATATTTTTCCAAATTATTTTCGGAATGCTCAGCCAAGGTTTTCCGGGTATTTTAGGAAAAATCTTGGATTACCTTAGCGTTCAAACCCACTTCGAATCGATGACACGCGGCGTTCTCGATTCGAGGGATATTCTATATTTTCTGATTTTTATTTTCCTTGGTATGGTATTATCAGAGACGACTCTTATCAAAAAACGTTATGCCTGATTTTGTAAACCGATAAAAGAAAAAGTCATGAAGAAAAAGAATAATTATAGGACATCCGTTTTACTGATTAGCGCAATTCTTTTGGTGTTGGCACTGCTTTCCGAAAGTTACTTTTTCAGATGGGACCTTACGGAAGGCAAACGTTATTCGTTGAGCAAGGCCACAAAAGATATTCTGGAAAATCTCGATGAGCCAGTTACGGTAACTGCTTATTTTACAGAGGATTTGGCTCCCGATTTGGCTAAAGTAAAAGAGGATTTTAAAGATATGCTTATTGAATACAACAACATTTCGCGTGGCAAAGTCCTTTATAAGTTTGTTAATCCCAACAAAGACCAAGAAAGCGAAACGGAAGCCGTAAAGGCAGGAATTCAGCCCGTTTTGTTTAATGCCCGCGACAAAGACGAAGTGAAACAACAGAAGGTTTATTTGGGAGCAAAAATTCAGAAAGGCGACGACTACGAAACAATTCCTTTTGTAAACCCCAATACGTCAATGGAATACGAGCTTTCAACCGCCATTAAAAAGTTGAGTGTTAAAAACAAACCCTTGATAGGCTTCGTCAGTGGCCACGGTGAAACACCGTTGAGCAGTTTTCAGCAAGTGGCTAAAGACCTCAAAGTGTTGTACAATGTGCAAACGGTAAATTTAAGTGACAGCACCGCAGGAAGTCTTAATCAGTATAAAACTCTGGTAATCAATGCCCCCAAAGATTCTTTTAATACTCAAGAGTTGAACAAACTCGATGATTATTTGAAAAACGGGGGCAATATCTACATCGGCATCAACCGTGTGGAAGGCAACTTGCAGAACCTTTCGGGAAAAGCAATTAACACCGGTCTCGAAACATGGCTTTCAAAGAAAGGCTTGACGGTTGACGATGCTTTTGTGATTGACTCGAGATGCGGCACTGTGGGAGTAACACAGCGCAACGGAGCTTTTACCATGACAAGCCAAATTAATTTTCCCTACTTGCCTCTGGTAACAAACTTTGCCGACCACCCCATTACAAAAGGTTTGGAACAGTTGATATTTCAGTTTGCAAGCCCCTTGCATTTCAACGGCAGCTCCACATACACCTTTACCCCCATAGCCTTTAGTTCCGAGCATTCGGGTGTCGAAAACTGCCCGGTATTTTTTAACATCAACAAACGCTGGACAAATAACGATTTTACTCAAAGTAAAATCCCGCTGGCTGGAATATTGACCGCCGCGACAGGAGGAAAAATTGTGGTGGCAGGCGACGGCGATTTTGCCGTAAACGGCTCCGGTAGAGCTGCTCACGCCGTGCCCAAAGACAATGTAAACCTGATGACAAACAGCATCGACTGGCTGTCGGACGATACGGGCTTGATTAAGCTGAGGACAAAAGCGGTAACGGCTCGCCCCCTAAAACAAATCAGCGAAGGCAAAAAAGCATTTTTAAAATGGCTTAACTTCCTTTTGCCTGTTTTACTTGTTTTCGTTTACGGATTATTCCGCATGCAATATCGTAGAAATCAAAGAATTAAAAGAATGGAGGAGGCTTATGTTAAGTAAAAATAATTCGAAAATTTTGGTGATTGTTTTGCTGGTACTTTTGGCTGTTTACGCAGTTATGCACTTTGCCAATAACAGCGAAAGCAATATGAAAACCGATTTGGTGGCCGTTGACACGGTCAAAGTCAACAAAATCGTGATTATGCCGCCGGGCGCTCCCAAGATAGTATTGACAAAAGACGGAGGGCAATGGCAGCTTTTTGCCAAAGGCGAAACTCATCCCGCCGACAAAACCCGGGTCAAATACATTTTGGAAAACCTATTGAATCTGAAAGCCAAAAGTGTTGTTGCCACCGAAGAAAAACAATGGAAAAGATATGAGGTGAGCGATTCGCTCGGTACGAGAATAAAACTGATGAACGACGACAAAACCCTATCGGATATCATACTTGGAAAATTCAATTTTATTGCTGCAAAAAACAGTAACACAGCGCTTTACGGAAACCGACCTCAAGGAGATATGATTTCTTATGTGCGACTTTACAACGATGATAATGTATATTCGGTGGACGGCATGATAAAAATGAGTATCGGCGCCGAGCCCGACAATTATCGTAACAAAAACTTTGTGAATTTGCAACCAAGTCAAATAAAGAAAATAAACTTCACCTATCCCGACACTTTGCCCTTTATTTTGGAGAAAGAAGACCAAGGGTGGAAAATAGACGGTCAAGCGGCGGATTCGGCGGCCGTGGCACGCTATTTATCTTTGTTTGAAAACGTCAACGGAACTAAATTTGCTAAAAATTTAGACCTTAATAAGACTCCGTTTATAGGGAAAATCAAAATAGAGCTTATCGACGCCCCTCCGGTGGTATTTACGGCTTACAGCCCCGATTCAAACAAAATCGTAATGCATTCTTCTTTGAATAAAGATGCTTGGTTTGACGACGACAGCGGCAAACTGCATAAGAGATTCTACGTCAGACCTTCTTATTTTTTCAAAAAAGAATAAAATGACAAAATACGGCAACGAAAGACCCCGTCTTGTGCGGGGTTTTTTTGCCTTTTAAATTCAACGTAAAAATATAAAACAACAAACAAAACCCTCACCTGCGGCCGAATATCTTCCCAAGGGTTTTAAAGATTATTTTCAAATCGGTGATGAAGTTTTTCTCCTTGATATATCTCAAGTTAAGCTCTAACTTAGCCGGCATAACTTCTTCTATATAAATCTTTTCGGGATTGTCGGAATTGCCGAGAATTTCATTTTCGTCGATGTATTCCAAAGAGGCGTAGTCGGTAAGTCCGGGGCGCACATCAAGCACTTTGAGTTGCTCCTCATCATACATATCAACATATTTACGCACTTCGGGACGGGGTCCCACAATGCTCATATCGCCCTTTATAATGTTTAGCAGCTGCGGCAGCTCGTCGAGTTTGAATTTGCGAAGCACATAACCCACTCGGGTAATTCGCGGGTCTCTCCCTCCTACCGTCAAAAGACCTTTTTTATGAGCATCTTTGCGCATGGTGCGAAATTTATATAAAGCAAAATCCTTGTTGCCACGCCCCACACGTTTCTGCACATAGAAAATGCCGCCTCGCGAGTCTATCAAAATAAAAAGGGAAATCAATACAAACAGCGGAAACAAAACGACAAAGCCCACAATTGAAAAGAATAAATCGAACAAACGCTTCATCATCCCATTACTTTTTTTACCGCTTCTTTTACAGCCGTCGCCACGGTATTTACATCATCGTTGCTCAAAGAATAATAAACGGGCAGACTTATTTCGTTTGAAAAATTGGCATAAGCACCGGGAAAATCCTCAATGGAATAGCCTGATTTTTTATAGAAAGTCAACAAAGGCAGCGGGATAAAATGCACATTTACAGCCACTTGCCTTTTAAATATTTCCTCGATTATAGCATCCCTTTCCTTTTCTCCGGCGTCTTTTATCCTAAGCAAAAAAACGTGATACGAAGAGCGTCTGTTTTCATCTTCATAAAGCGGAATTATCATCCGTTCATCATCGCTCAGCAGGTCGTTGTAAAGGTCGAAAATCTCTTTGCGCCGCACAAGCATGTCGTCTTCGTATCTTTCGAGCTCCACAAGACCCATGGCGGCCTGAATGTCGGTCATATTGAATTTATAGCCCGCTTCCGACACGTCGTAGCGCCAGTTGCCTATCTGCGTCTTACTCAAAGCATCCTTCGACTGCCCATGCAACGACTTTATATTCAGCGCTTTATAAACTTCGTCAACATCAAATTGCGGCGGCAGATTGAGGGCTACGGCTCCCCCCTCGCCCGTTGTCAGATTTTTGACGGCGTGAAAAGAAAAAACGGTAATATCGGCAAGGGTGCCCGTTCGACGCCCTTTGTAAACGGCTCCGAGGGAGTGTGCCGCATCGGAAAGCACGAGAATACGCCCCAACAGCCTTTGCTCCTCGGTAGCAGCCTCGAAAAGTGCTTTTTTCTCTTCCGCAAGAGCCATGATTTTGTCGTAATCGGCAGGCCAACCGGCGATGTCAACGGGCATTATGACTTTCGTTTTTGAGTTTATTGCCGCGCCTATTTTTTCCACGTCCATATTGAAATCGTCGCCGACATCAATCATCACCGGACGCGCTCCCGTGTGCACAACCACATTGGCCGTGGCGGTATAGGTGTATGCGGGAATAAGCACTTCGTCACCAGGCCCCACGCCAAACCATCTCAAAATCAGCTCCATACCTCCCGAGCCCGAGCTCACGCAAAGGGTAGAGCGACAGCCGCAATAGGCTGTAATCTTTTTTTCAAAATTTTTGGTACGCGGTCCCGTGGTTATCCAACCGCTGTTGAGTGCCTCGGCTACGGCATCCGTTATCTTCTTGTCGATACGTGGTGGCGAAAATGGTATCATCGGCTCTTTTGTTTAGGCTGCGAAAATAGTAAATATTTGCTTGCTGCCTATTCGCGGCTTGCAACGAAAAATTATCAAACCGGATACTTACTTTCCGTCTCTGATAATCGTAACTGTGCCGTGGGCACTGTCTTTCCTGAAATAGGTCTTGTAGTTGAGGATGTAGTAATAAACCCCGTCGGCGGCGCCGTTGCCGTCCCAATCGTTTTGGTAATTTTCCGACTTGTAAATAAGCTTTCCCCAACGGTTGTAAATCAACAATTCGGACCATTCCAGCTTATCGATATTTTTTATGACAAAATTATCGTTAAAGCCGTCGCCGTTGGGTGTTATCACATTTGGAATTGCAATGGAGTCGATAATCACCATAACCTCGTGCGAAACGGAATCGATACATCCGTGGTCGCTTGTTACCTTAAGCCAAACTATGAAAGTGCCGTCGGAAGAATACGAATGCGATGGGTTCATCAGATTAGAGGTGTTGTCAGGCGAACCCTGCTCTCCGAAATTCCACCAATAATTGCTTGCATTCGAAGACATATCGGTGAAATTTATAAGCGGATTGCCAATGGTTGTTACCGGCGGGTGAGCCGCGAAATTCGCTGTGGGAGTGGGATATACAGTTATCAACTTGGCAACCTTAAATGAGTTTTTACAGCCTGCGGCAGTCTCTACCGAAAGCTTAACGTCATACTGTCCGGCGGAATAGGTATGCGAAGGATTTTGCTGGTGCGAGGTGTCGCCATCGCCGAAATTCCACAGCCATTGGCTGATGGACGGATACGACATATCGGTAAAATGCACCTCCAAAGGCTCGCAGCCGTTAAAAGTGTCGGGCAGGAAGCTGACCATGGGTTTTTGGTTAACCGTTAAATTGATGGTGTCGAAAACAGAAGGGCAACCGGTGGTATCCGACACCTCGATGACATATTGGGTGCTTTGTGCGGGAAAGGCCTTCTCATGAGAGCCCGCCGGATTGTTCAGCGAGGCGGAAGGCGTCCAGGAGTAATGGTATGGTTGGATTCCGTATTGTGCTGTTACATAGAGCGCTGCAGTGTCGCTGCAAACCATTGTATCCTGCGATTTTTTGGTAACAATGGGCGTGTAGTCGTCAATGGGAATTGTAACCGTATCGATGGTACAAGGCGAGGTCTGAAATTTGAAATTATAATACTCCATGCCCTCTTGAACGTTGTCCACAATGGGATGCAGTGTTATCGTCGATTTTTTTGAACCCGCGGGAATAACCACCGAATCGGGTATGTAGGGGAAATCGGTGCCGTTGGTAGCCGTCCCCCACATGGTGTCGATATGAACGGTTACCGGATTGTTCAAAGCTTTAGGTATCTTTACGTCAATGAGAGCGTCGTTACAGCCCTCAAGTGCTATGGGCCATGCGCTCTGAACGGCGAATTTGGTGGAGACCTGAACGGCTGACGAAATAAAACTGTTGGCTTTAAGAAAAACGCCCGAGTCGTAAATATGGTCGCCGACATCGCCGATAGCTGCTTTGAAATGATATGTGGCACAGGGAGTTACCACCGCCCAAGCGGTCATAACCACAGTCAAACCGTCGTATTGAATTGTCAGCCCTCCGGTGTTGTTCACATAGTAGGCACAGTTCATACAAGGCCCCGTATTAGAGGTTCCGTTGTTGATATTGTTGATGGAAACGGGAGTGTTGGTGGTCCCGGGAATGATGGCCATATTATGATTTACATAGTTGCCGCCGTTGGGATTTGGCCCTGTGATGAAAAAACCGAAAACATCGTTATAGGTGGAGTTTGAAAACTCGGGATATTCTTCGGAGCCGAAAACATACTGAAATTTAATGGTATCGGAAATGGGCACAAAGTCAAACTCCAAGGCGGCAGCATCGTAAACCGTCCCGGTAACGAGTGAGGCCAGCTGCGGGTCGGAACCGCCGTTGTTATTGGTGCCCTTACTGCCTGAGTTATTGGGCCCTATGGCATTGGAAGCATCACCCGACGTCATTATAATACCCGACAAAAATCCGATATTTGTGGTGCCGCCGTTGGTAAACTTGCCTATGGCCTGATTCGAGCCGGTGTAGCTTACATTCGACACGGTAACGCCGTAGCCCACCAAGGTGTTTTGAACCAACTGTGTCGGCGTATAGTTCTTGTTTACAATCAATTGCGAAGATGCAGTGAGATAAACAAGGGATAATACAAATGTTAAAAGCCGCTTTTTCATCACCTTAATTATTTTATTGTTATAACACGGGCATTGGCAAACTCAAACTTGTCCAAAGGTGCAATATTTTCATCATCGGAGCTGTAAAAAACAGAGAATTTTTTTGAGGCAGAAGAAGCATTGCCGCTTTTTATTTCACCCGGTTTCAACCTGATAAACATCTCGTATTCGTTGGGCGAAGGCAAGTTGCAGGCGCGACAAGTGCCATTGTACCAAACATTTAACTTCCACGACAACTCTACCGTCGTTTTGTTGGTATTTTCATATTTGAAAACAAGATAATTTCTTTTTATTCCGTTAAGGGTGTTACTTTCCACCTTTGTAAAAACCTTCACTCCGTTAAAATTTTTGTAAAGTTTCCACTCTTTGTTCACATCGGCGGATATCATAAAAGCCGAAACCAGCAAAAAGCTAAGAATTATTCTTTTCATAATTTGTAAGTTTTCGTATTTTCAAATTGATTTGAGCGCATTAATAAAATTCATTCAACACCTCTATGACAACTATTTAGGAAAAAAGTTTGTTGCCGCCGCATTTATTTGTTTTGGCATAAAAAACAAAGTCGAAACACCTGACAATCAAGCCACAATATCGCTATAAATCACCGCGTTACAAAGAATCGGTCTCGATAACTTTCGAGTCTTCGAATTTCAACAGTCTTCCCGGATAATTCTTTATAGTGTCGTAGTCGTGTGTTGCCATCACCAGTGCTGTGCCGCTTTCTTTGATTTTCAGCAGCAGGTCCATAATGCCTTTTGAAGTAACGGGGTCGAGGTTTCCGGTGGGCTCGTCGGCCAAAATCAAAACCGGATTATTTATCAAAGCCCTTGCAATGGCAAGCCGTTGCTGCTCGCCACCCGACAGTTGATGAGGCATTTTGTGGCCTTTGGTTTTCAAGTCAACTTGCTCGAGCACCTTATCCAAGGCCTGTTTCATCTTCTTTTTGTCTTTCCAGCCCGTGGCTTTCATCACAAAATAGAGATTGTCGTCAACAGACCTGTCGAACAAAAGTTGAAAGTCTTGAAACACAATACCCAAGCGCCTTCTAAGAAAGGGTATCTCCCTCTTTTTTATTTGATGAACATTAAAACCGGCCACATTTATAAAACCTTTTTTCAAAGGTAAATCGGCGTAAATAGTGCGCATCAGACTGCTTTTTCCGCTGCCTGTTTTTCCTATGAAATAAACAAATTCACCCTTTTTCACCTCAAAGGTTACTTCATCGAGAATCTTTATATCTTTCTGATATACAGCGACATTTTCCAATTTTAAAATGGTCTCTTCCATTTTTATCCTTCTTTAATGTAAACAACTTCATTAAAATCGGCATTTGCCAATTTTTCCTCAATAACATCTTTATATTTTTCGAGTTTGTTTTTCTTCAAACCCCTTTCCAATCCCGACAAATTCACAAAGGCTGTCAGCATAAAATCTTCGTTTCTAATCTGCACGTAATCAGGCAATTTACCCGCCCCTTTTATCTTTAATAAATACATCTTTTCAGCGTAAAAATTCAAAAGGCCAAGATACTAATTAATATTCAACGCGGGAGATTTAATTTTGAGGGCACTTCGCTTTATTTGTATTGACATCAAATTGAATTTTGCGGGGTTTGATAGTTTCCTATGAGACATTATTTAT
>CAZPGC010000069.1:0-1897 GCA_964585875.1 uncultured Prolixibacteraceae bacterium
TGTGTCATCTGTGTTCTTCTTATGCTGCTTGGTATTTTCGGGGATTTTGTTTGGGAACACAGATTTAACAGATTTGGCGGATTATCGCGGATTTGCTTCGCTTTGCTCGCTTTTGGTTTTTTTGGGGGGAACACGGATGCTATGGATTTTGTGGATTATCACGGATTTTTTATTTGGGAGCAAAGAAGAGGGTGATTAGGTGATTAACTCTGTGACTATCAGTAAAATCTGTGTCATCTGTGTTCTTCTTATGCTGCTTGGTATTTTCGGGGATTTTGTTTGGGGAACACGAATAATCATTTCAAATTCTCTAAATATCCCAATTTGAAACCCGAATCTTTTTAACTTTGAATTTTCCGGGTGTGTTCCGGGAGTTTTTACATAATCACAATATCAATTATTCGGCCTTTGGATAGTTTTTCGTTTATCATCTCCATTATTTTTCCCCGGGAATAGAGCAGCTCTTGTTTTAGGGCCGAGGAGCTGACTTTCAGATAAAGCTTGCCTTTGCTCACAAAGAGTTTGTCGGTCATACGGGCGATGGGTTTTCCCACGATGCTTTCGTAGAGACTTATGATTTCCACTTGTAAAAACTTGTCGGCGATGAGTCCTTTGGAGGTAATACGCGATAAAATCTCTCCAATGCTCTGCTCGTCGGTAAACCTCGTGTTCTCGTTCCATCCCGTCTTTTTCTTTCCTTCCTTTTCCTTTTTCATCTTTTAATCCTTCCGTCTTCTATTTCAAAAATGCGAGGTTTTACTTCTATGCTGCCGAAGACTTTCTCAATACGGCTGCGGTTGGTGTCGGTTATGAAAATTTGACCGAACTCGTTTCTGCTTACCAACTTCATCATTTGCTCAACACGATAGATGTCGAGCTTGTCGAAAATATCGTCCAGAAGAAGTAGCGGCTTAAAGCCTTTTTTGTCTTTAGTATATTGAAACTGAGCGAGTTTAAGAGCCACAAGAAAGGATTTCTGCTGTCCTTGTGAGCCGAATTTGCGCAGAGGATGATTGTTGACTGTGAACAAGATGTCGTCGCGATGAATGCCAGCCGTCGTGTAACGTAATCCGAGGTCTTTGCTAAGGTTTTGTTTAAGTATCTCGCTCATGCTTAGGTTGTTAAGGTGCGAGCGATATTCGATACCCGTTAGTTCTTTGTCTTGTGCAATGAAGGCATAAAAGTCGCGTACGACAGGGATAAATTCATCGAGAAACTCCTTGCGTTTTCTGTGAATTTCTTCGCCGAGGAAAGCCATCTTTTCATCCCAAATTTCCAGTTGCGAGTTGTCGCCGATACGGTTTTCGGCCATATATTTCAGGAAGGCGTTACGCTGTTGCAGCACTTTGTTGTAATTAAGCAGCACGTCGAGATAGGCTTTGTCGAACTGGGAAATCACGCCGTCGATATAACGTCGTCGTTCCTCGCTGCCTCCATAAACGAGAGAGCTGTCAACGGGGGTGATAATCACCAGCGGAATAAGTCCGATATGGTCGGCCATGCGACCGTATTCCTTGTCGTTGAGTTTAAAACGTTTTCTTTCGCCGGCTTTGACGGCGCAGCTCACCGTGTCGATACTGTCGAGGTTGTTTTTGTAAACGCCTTTTATCAAAAAATAATCGCTGTTGTAGTTAATGTTCTGATTGTCAATGGTGTTGAAATAGCTCTTTGTGAACGATAAATAATACAGCGCATCCAAAACGTTGGTTTTTCCGGCGCCGTTATTTCCCGTCAGCACATTTACTTTCGGCGAAAAATCGAATTCCTCTTCGCCGTAGTTTTTAAAATAATTGATTGTGAGCTTGTTAATTTGCATTTGTTACCATTGTCAATGTGTGAACAAAAATAAACTAAAAACGGCAGGCTTTACAGGGAAGTTTAAAGAAGAAAACTTTCG
>CAZPGC010000069.1:1997-7287 GCA_964585875.1 uncultured Prolixibacteraceae bacterium
GCAAATCGTTTGGAAAAATTCGCCGAGAAAGAAAAGCAACAAAATTTTTGAAAACTTACACTGTTTTTTCGGGTTAATCCCCCCAACCCCCCTTTTTCAAAGGGGGACTTTTTTCAAAGGGGGACTTCCGTGTGGCAATTCCTTTGGAGTAATTCACCGAGGAAAGGAAAAAAGCACAAAGTTTTGAAAACTTTTTCTATTCAATAAAGATGAAAAAATATTCCTCTTTTGTCTTATCATTTTCAGGTATAAAACTATTTTCTATAATTTAGCCTGCTGAAACAGCTAACGACAACTTTTATGATTATCAACTTGGGAGAAAACGACTCTGTTTTCAACGAATTTATAGCGGAAATAAGGGACAAGAATGTTCAACAGGACAGAATGCGTTTCAGGCGCAATATGGAAAGGGTAGGTGAGATTTTTGCCTACGAGATAAGTAAGAAGCTTGAATATCAGTCTGTTGAGGTTGAATCGCCCTTGGGAATTTCCAAAATGAACATTTTGAAAAAACAACCTGTTATTGCCACAATTTTGCGGGCCGGACTGCCTTTACATAACGGGCTTCTTAACTATTTCGACAAGGCCGACAACGCCTTTATTTCGGCCTTTCGCAAGCACACCAAAGACGGCAAGTTTACCATTCAATTGGAATATGCCTCGGCTCCCGATTTGGAGGGCAGGGTGCTTATTCTTGCCGACCCCATGCTGGCTACGGGGTCTTCCATAGTGCTTACTTACAAGGCTTTGCTTGCTTTCGGCAAGCCAAAAGAGACACATATCGTTTCTACCATTGCCTGCACCGACGGCATCAACTACGTGAAAAGAAATCTTTCGAGGAGGAAATATACGCTGTGGGTAGGTGCTGTGGATGAGGAGCTTACGGCTCAATCATATATTGTTCCCGGATTGGGTGATGCCGGTGATTTGGCCTTCGGTCCTAAACTTGATAACGACTAAAAAAAGGAGAAAATATGAAAGTTCTAATTTTGGGTTCGGGTGGTCGCGAACATGCTTTGGGATGGAAATTGTCGCAGAGCAAGATGTTGAAACGGCTATATTTTGCACCGGGCAATGCGGGCACGGCCGATTTGGGAATTAACGTACCCATAGACCCTTTGGATTTTGAGGAGTTGAAGACCTTTGCCATCGAAACCGAATTGGATATGTTGGTGGTAGGTCCCGAGGTGCCTTTGGTAGAAGGCATTTTCGATTTTTTCGAAAACGACCCCTTGTTAAAGCATGTCAAGGTGATAGGTCCTTCTAAGAAGGCTGCTATGCTTGAGGGTAGTAAGGAATTTGCCAAAGCTTTTATGAAGCGTCACAAAATACCCACTGCGGCATATCAGGTTTTCGATGCCGTTTCGTATCCGGGAGCCTGCCGTTTTATCGATGAATTGAAACCTCCTTACGTGCTTAAAGCCGACGGTTTGGCGGCGGGCAAAGGTGTGCTGATTATGGATGATGCCGCAGCTGCCAAAGAAGAACTAAAGGAGATGTTGGTGGGTAAGAAATTCGGAGAGGCTTCCAAACGTGTTGTGATTGAGGAGTTTATGGATGGTATCGAGTTATCCGTTTTTGTGCTTACCGATGGAAAAGACTATATCATTTTGCCCGAGGCAAAAGATTATAAGCGGATAGGTGAGGGCGATACAGGCCTTAACACGGGAGGGATGGGTTCGGTTTCGCCGGTACCTTTTGCCACTCCAAAATTTATGAAAAAGGTGGAAGATAAGATTGTGAAACCCACCATTGAAGGGATACGTCGCGAGGGCATGAAATACAGAGGCTTTATTTTCTTCGGGCTGATAAACGTAAAGGATGAGCCCTATGTGATAGAATACAACGTGCGGATGGGAGACCCTGAGACACAGGCTGTTATGCCGCGTATAAAAAATGATTTGTTCAAGGCGTTGCTGTATGCTTCCGAGGGGCGCCTTGGTGAAATAAAATTGCGCTTCGACAGTCGTTCCGTAGCTTCGGTGGTTATGGTTGCGGGTGGATATCCGCAAGCATACAACAAAGGCGACGAGATTAGCGGTTTTGATGATGTGGATAAAAAACATACGTTGATTTTTCATGCCGGCACCAAACTCGACGACGAAGGCAAGACGCTAACGGCAGGAGGAAGGGTTTTGGCTGTGGTATCTTACGGCAAGCATTTGATTGACGCTGTAACATTTTCGTATAAAGCTGCCAAAAAGATAAAATTCAAAGATTCGTATTACCGTAGGGATATCGGCAGAGATTTGCTGTCGAAATACTGATGCCGAGGTGTTTAAGCATTTTATAAATAGCAGTCTGAGAGGACAATTACCGGTGTTGAGCTTGCTCGGTGCTTCGTTGTTTTACCTTACTTTCGGAAGTCAAACGGCACTCTACTATTCTCCCATGCAAGGCCCGCTGTATTCTTTGGCGACCAATTTGATAAAAGACAATATTACGGTGGTCAGGCTTTTGACGCTTGCTTTATTGCTGGGAAACGGATTGCTTTTCAACGAGCTTTTCAAACTGTTTCGCATAATGCCGCGGCGTAATTTTACCATTTTGTTTTTTTGGCTGTATTATTTGCTTTGCTTTCCTGTCTATTTGGCATTCACTCCGCAGCTTTTCGCCTCAGTTTTAATGCTTTATGCCATCTTTCTTTTCTTTAAATTCTCATCGGAGGAATCGCAAATCAGGGATTTGATAAGTATCAATCTGATTTTTTCGTTTGCAGCATTGATTTACAGGCCTTTGATGTTTTACGTAATTTTCGTCCCGATAGCATTGATGCTGTTACGTCGTTTCGGGCTGCGCTACTTTGTGGTGAGTGTGCTTTCCTTTGCTCTGCCTTTTCTTTACCTTTGGACATGGTATTTTATTAAAGACGAGGGTAGTAAATTTCAGCTGCTGTTTGATTTTCGTTTTACGGATTTGGAGAGTTTGACGGCACCGTTTCACGATTACCGTTTTGCAATTCCTTTTGCAGGCAGCGCTTTGATATTTTTCGCAGGCTTTCAGAAGGTGTTGTTTTCCATACAGTCGAAACTTATCCAAACGCGAATAATCGTGAGTTTTATCATGGGCTTTCTTTTGTTTAATCTTTTGCTTGTGATATTTTTTCCGGTTGAAGTAAAATATTCGTTGTTTTTGCTTTTCTTCCCCTCTGTTGCCATACAATCGATGGGGTTTATGGAACTTAAAAAAGGATGGCTTTTGGATGTTGTCCTCGGTGTGTTTTTAATTGTATCTTTAGGTTTAAATTATTTATAATGTTAGAGTTACAAATGAGAAAGGGGCTAATAGAGGCCGGATGCGACGAGGCGGGCAGGGGATGTTTGGCGGGACCTGTGGTAGCTGCCGCGGTGATTTTGCCGGATGATTTCGGCAACGAGATGCTCGACGACAGCAAGAAGCTCAGCGAGAAAAAAAGGATGATACTCAGAGAGGTGATAATGGAAGAAGCATTGGCGTACGGGGTGGGCATAGTGTCGCCTGCCGAGATAGACAAGATAAACATCTTAAACGCCTCTATATTAGCCATGCATAAGGCACTTGACGTTTTGAAAATCAGGCCGGAGCACATTCTTGTTGACGGAAACCGTTTTAAAGCCTACGGTGAAATACCCGCAACAACGGTGGTAAAAGGCGACGGCAAATATATGTCCATTGCGGCGGCCTCGATAATGGCAAAGACCACTCGAGACATGATAATGAAAGAACTTTCGGTTGATTATCCGGCCTATCGCTGGGATAAAAACAAGGGATATCCTACTGCTCAGCATGTTGCAGCCATCGACAAATACGGCTATACCGAGCATCATCGCCGCAGCTTCCATTTGAAAAGACAGCTGAAGCTGGAGTTTTAGGGGGAGGAGTGAGATTTTGAAAAATTTCGATTTTGCCAAATAATTTGTAAATATTTTCTTTTAGAAAACTCCAATTACATCCTTACGTTCATGCCGGAATTAAACATTTACAATGTAGATACAGTTCATGAAATATGTCTATATATTGATATTCAGCATTTCGCAAGCCTCGTCCTTTCCGTTTTTTATAAGCCGGCACGAAAAAGGTAGTTTTCTAAAAGGCACTAAATAAATACCCCCTCAAAGTCTTCCGGGGAGACTACGCGGAAGGAGTTGACTTTATATGCTTTGGTGAATGTTTTCGACAGTGATGCTTTTTTTGCGGTGTTGTATTTTATTTCATAGACATCGAGCTTGTCATCTTCAATTTCAATCAAATCCACTTCCTGTTGTTGGGTTGTGCGCCAGAAATACATTTCCCTTGATATGTCTTTGTTGTTGAGATATTTTTTTCTTTCGCTTATCACAAAATTTTCCCACAGCGCTCCCTTGTCGTTGCGATTTTTTATGGGGCTGTAATTTTTTATGATGGCATTGCGTATGCCGTTGTCATAGAAATAGATTTTGCGACCTTTTTTTATTTCGTTTCTTACGTTTTTGTTGAATGCCGGGAGTTTGAAAATCACAAAGCTTTTTTCGAGCAAGTCGATGTATCTTTCAATGGTATTTTTATCGGCTCCCACAAGATTCGACAGTTCGTTATAATTCACTTCACTGCCTAATTGCAGAGCAAGAGCTCGCATTATTTTATCCAATAAAACGGGTTTTTTTATCCCTCCTATCTTCAAAATGTCTTTATATAAGTAGCTCTGTGCCAGCGATTCCAGTATCTTTCTTTCCATTCCCATATTATTAACAACATCGGGGTAATAGCCGAAAATCAAGCGGTGTTCCAATAGCCTCTTTTCGTTTAAAAAACCATTATGTTTGCTCATTTCCTCGAAAGAGAGAGGATATAAGTTAAATTCAAGTTTTCTGCCCGTCAAAGGTTCGTTTAGAATGTTTGCAATGTCGAAACTTGACGAGCCGGTTGCTATAATTTGCACTTTTTTATAGTTGTCGTAAATTATTTTCAGCGCCCTTCCTATGTCAGGTATTTGTTGAGCTTCGTCAATCACAATGATGTCTGCGTCGCCGATTATGGGTTTCATTTTTGTCGCATTCGGCCTATCAAACAGTTCGATGGTATCGTAGTCGTCGCCACTTAGAATGGAGCTTTTCTTTTTTAAGTGCTTCAAAATATTGTTTATCAATGTGGTTTTTCCGGTCTGTCGCTGACCGTATAAAATAATGACTTTTCCTTTGAAAAGATATTTTCTGATGGTATTGCCAAGCTCCCTGTTAATAAACTTATCCATGGTCCTTGATGTTTTGAATTAAAGTGCAAAAATATAATAATTTGTGAAATAAATCGAAAATAATTATAATAATTCGTGAAT
>CAZPGC010000069.1:7519-13873 GCA_964585875.1 uncultured Prolixibacteraceae bacterium
AATAATTATAATAATTCGTGAATAAAGTCGAAAATAATTATAATAATTCGTGAATTAAATCGAAAATAAACATAATAATTAGTGAATAAAATCGAAAATAATTATAATAATTCGTGAATAAAGTCGAAAATAATTATAATAATTCGTGAATAAAGTCGAAAATAATTATAATAATACGTGAATTAAATCGAAAATAAACATAATAATTAGTGAATTAAGTCGAAAATAATTATAATAATTCGTGAATAAAGTCTAAAATAATTATAATAATTCGTGAATTAAATCGAAAATAAACATAATAATTTGTGAATGATATCCTTTTGTGGTGGCGCCGGTTTTTTTAAAGGATGCTATTTATTTCATTATCACATAATCCGACTTGCCGTGAACGGGTGATAATCTCGTGCTCCCCGGATTGTAGCGCCAAAACCTGTTCGGATAGGTGTTTTCAAGGGAAAGCATTTCTCTTTCGATGGACGAATTAACGATAAAATCAATGATGTTCAGCGAGATATCGATAGGAGCTTGTGATAGCAGGTCGCTCCAATCGTCTTTTTCCAATAAGTTTGCGTTGTATGTATAGTAAACTTTATCATCTATTTCATCGTAGTAAAAATTGCCGTCGATTTCATCACTTATCACCGATTCGCAATAAATGAGGTTGTCGATACCGGAGGTGTCGTTTGCTTTTGAGACATTTACCCATGCTTCCGCAGCCAAGGCATTAAGGTCGAAATATTGGGAATAAACCGTGCCGTCCTCCTTCAGAAAATCATCGTTGAAAGGTTTCCAAAATTCTTCTATTTGCAATTGGCTGAAATTCAATATATAAGCTGTTGTGGTGCAGGTTAAAAAACTGTCGAGTGTTTCTTCGGTATAAACTTTAAAGCCGTATTCGGAATACAGTTTTATTATTCTGTTTTGAAACTGCTCTTTAAATTTCTCGGCATCGATATCTTTCAAGAAAAAGCTGCTGTCCAATGAAAGCAAATAGCGTTGCTCTTCATTCAGACTGTCGGGAAAGGAATAGGGCTTTGAATTTTGAACGAAAATATCGTCGGGAAAGAGCAACAGCAGAGATGTGCCATTTATGTCTTTGCCCGCTTGCGAGGCGATTTTATACTCGGTTGAACATGAAGAAAAAAGCAGAAAAGCAACAAGAACTGCAAGAGCTCTTTTAACGCCGTGTCCGACCTTTATGTTCATTACAGTTCGCTTATGATGCCCGAAATTATAGCTGTTAGCTTGGGCTCGGCAGCGGTGGCGGCGGCAAGCACTTCTTCGTGGCTTACTGTCTCCACTTTGCCTGCTATACCGAGGTCGGTAATCACCGAAACGGCAAAGCATTTAAGTCCCATATGGCGTGCCGTAATGGCCTCGGGCACCGTTGACATTCCCACGGCGTCGCCGCCAATGATGCGAAAGTAACGGTATTCGGCAGGAGTCTCGAAAGTTGGTCCCGAAGTGCCTACATATACCCCCTCTTTTATTTCGATATTATGTTTTAAAGCCACCTTTTTGGCAAGGTTTATGGCTTCTTTGTCGTATATTTCACTCATATCGGGGAAGCGCGGTCCGAAACGGTCGTCGTTTTTGCCCATAAGCGGGTTGTCGGGAAAGAGGTTTATGTGGTCGTTGATAATCATAATATCGCCTATTTCAAAACCGGGATTCATTCCTCCCGCTGCGTTGGAGAGCACCAAGAGCTTGATGCCCAGAAATTTGAGCACCCTGACCGGAAAAGCCACTTCCTCCATAGACCAGCCTTCGTAGTAGTGGAAGCGTCCTTGCATTGCCACCACATCCTTACCTCCGAGCTTGCCGAAAATCAAACGGCCCTGGTGCCCTTTGACCGTAGAAACCGGAAAATTGGGAATGTCGGCGTAAGCTAATGAGGTGTCAACCTCGATATGCTCGCCGAGGTTTCCCAGACCAGAGCCGAGAATGATGCCCACGTGGGGTTTTGCCGATATTTTTTCTTTTATAAAATCAACCGTTTGTTGAACTTTTTCGAACATAATCTTCAATTAATTCTTTAAACATTTGTTTATCCTTATCAATAAAATCCAAAGCTACGGGCAAAACATTTAAGCCGAAATAGAATTTGCGACGTTTGCCGTAAAAATCCATAAAACGCACGGCGTCTTTAGAGCTTGTCAACACTTCCGGATTTTGGGCGGCGAAAATACTAATTTTTTCTTCAACTTTTTTAATGTCTCTTTCGCTAAAGTCGTGATGGTCGGCAAACCTCAGCTTGTCGAGAAGAGTAAACGAAGCAGTCGCGTGGTTTTCCATAATGGCGGGTTTTGCTATGGCGGTGACCATGATATAGCTTTTATTTACTGATTTTGTGGTGTTTACAACAGGTTGAATTTCTCCGTATTTCAATCGGGAGAAGAAGACGGGTTTGCCGAAGTGCGATAACTCGGCTTTGATTTGCTCCTTTTCTTTTTGGCTGAGGGAGTCGGGGCATTTGCTTACAATAATGGCGTCGGCACGAGCGGCGCCTGCCCTGCTTTCGCGCAGACGGCCGGCAGGTAACAGCATATCTCGGGTAAAGAGCCTGTCGTAGCTTGTCAGCAAGAGGTTTAGTCCTGCTTTTACGGCTCTGTGCTGAAAGGCGTCGTCGAGGATAATGAGCTGAGTGTCGGGGTGGTCGAAAAGTATTTTGGTTATGGCTTCGACCCTGTCTTCGCCCACAAACACACGTACTGCATTGCCGAATTTTCTTTTGACTTGCAGAGGTTCGTCGCCACAAACGGCCACGCTTAGCTCCGGTGTTACTTCTCTGAAACCTTTGGTTTTGCGGCCGTAGCCGCGACTTAATATTGCAACTTTGTAATCAGGCGAAAGCAAAGCCGCAAGATATTCGACCATCGGGGTTTTGCCGTTGCCTCCCGCCGAAAGGTTTCCGACGTTGATTACGGGAATGTCGAAGCCGGATGAGCGCATTATCTCTTTGTCATATAATGTGTTACGAAGAGAAGTGATTCCGCCGTAGAGCCAAGCCAAAGGATGTAAAAGTTTGCAAGTCATAGTTGTAATTTGCCGGCAAAGGTAGTAAAACTACGGCTATTGTGGAGCTTGTTGCAGGTTGTGGGGTGGTGTGCCGGGTGCGTCAGGGATGGAAGTGGCATCCGCCGAAGTAAGTGCCAATGTGGAGTGCGGCGGCGGAGGCGACGAAGAAGCCCACGCACGCCGCTACGGAACATGGCACTTGCGAGGTGGATATAACGGACAGCCCGCCCGGACGCCCTAAAAATCATTGTCGATATGTGGTTTTAAGATTTTTTAATAGCAAAGTGACTTTTCTTTGCCACACTTTTATATATTTGCACCTTATAATAAATCAAGACAATATCTAATCAATTAAATTACAATCGAATGAAGACCATCAAAAACTCAATTGCACTGTTGGCTTTGCTTGTATCGTTTTTTTCGGTATCGGCGCAAACGGGGATTAAGTCCGACATTCCCCTTGACCCCACGGTGAGGACAGGCAAACTCGACAACGGTTTGACCTACTACATCAAACACAACAACACGCCCAAAAACAGGGCCGAATTTTACCTTGTGGTGAATGCAGGTGCCATTCAGGAGACGCCCGGGCAAAACGGTTTGGCGCACTTTACGGAGCATATGTGCTTTAACGGCACCAAGAATTTTCCCGGCAAGGCGGTGATAAAATATATGGAGTCGATAGGCAATAAATTCGGCAACGACGTGAATGCCTACACCATTACCGACCGCACCGTTTACACGCTCACTAAGGTACCTGTTGACAAAGCCGGCGCCATAGATACCACGCTGATGATTCTTTACGACTGGGGCTGTAACGTGACGGAAGATTCCAAAGAAATAGATGCCGAGCGCGGTGTGATTCGCGAGGAGTTTCGCACGCGTATGAGCGGAATGGCGCGCACGCAAATAGAGCTGCAAAAGGAGCTTTACAAGGGTTCGAAATATGAGATTCACGATGTGATAGGTGACACCGTTATTATAAATCACGCCCCGTACGATACTTTAAGAGATTTTTATAAGCAATGGTACAGGCCTGATTTGGAGGCTGTTGTGATTGTAGGCGACGTGGATGTGGATAAGGTTGAAGCAAAAGTAAAAGAGATGTTCTCGAAGATGCCCGTTCATAAAAACGCCAAGAAACGCAACTACTACAAAGTGCCCGGTCATAAGGAGCCGCGTGTGGTTATTGCCAAAGACAAGGAGGCTCCCTACAATATTGTTCAGGTTTTTTATAAGCACGATGCCGATTGGAACAGAAGCGAGGACTACTATCGCAACGAGTATCTGCAACAGTTGTATGCCATTATGATAAACGCCCGCCTGAGTGAGTTGATACAGGAGGCCGACCCGCCGTTTTCGTATGCCTACTCTTATTACACAGGTATGTTACCTACCGTTGAGGCATATATGAGCGTTGCAATGGTGCCCAACGAAAAGGTTTTCGACGGATTGAAAACTTTGATGATAGAAAACGAGAGAGTGCGTCGTTACGGATTTTTGGAAAGCGAGCTTGAAAGGGCCAAAAAAGATATGATGGCACAAATAGAGAAATCGTATAAAGAGCGCAACAAGAGGAAGTCGTCGTCGATTGCCAACAGTTTGATAGAGACCTTCCTTACGAGTGAGCCTTTCCCGAGCGATGACTGGGAATATGACTTTGGCAAGAAGGTAGTAAAAGAAGTCAGCCTTGAAGAAATTAACGCGCTGCCCAAAAAGTGGATAAGCGACGAAAATGTGGTTGTGGGCATTACGGGACTCGACGACCCGAAAGTGAAGTATCCCACAAAAGAAGAGGTGATGAACTTTATAAAAGACCTTAAAAACGAGGATATTAAGCCCTATGTCGATAAGTTTGCAAACCGTCCTTTGGTGCAACAGGAGCCTGTGGCCGGCAGCATCGTCAAAGAGACTAAAAAAGATAACGGCATAGTGGAATGGCAGCTCAGCAACGGCGTGAAAGTGGTGATTAAACCCACCGACTTTAAAGATGATGAAATACTGATGTCGGCACGCAGTTTGGGAGGCTGGTCGGTTTACAAACAAAAAGACGACGTGTCGGCCAAAATAGCTGCCAATGTGGCTTCGATGAGTGGTGTGGGCGACTTCGACAACATAGAGCTTGAGAAACAGCTTTCGGGTAAAACTGTTTCGGTAAATCCGTACATATCAGAGTTGTACGAGGGCTTTGGCGGCAACTCTTCCGTTAAGGATTTCAAAACCATGCTGCAGCTCACCTACCTCTACTTTACGCAACCGCGCGTTGACAAAAAGGCTTTCGTAAGCTATATCAGCCGTCAAAAAGATTGGTTGCAAAACAAAAGCGCAGACCCCTCGTCGGCTTTTAGCGACAGTATCAGCGTGGTGCTTGCGCAGCACAACAGCCGCTTTAAGCCTATGACTGCCGAAAGGTATGCCGAGGCACGTTTGAGCAGGGTGAAATACATCTTTGGCGACCGTTTCGGAGACCCCTCGGGATTCACTTTTTACTTTGTGGGAAATATAAATTTGGACTCTGCAAAAGGCGAAATTCTGAAATATCTCGGCGGTTTGCCCACGGTGAAACGCGAGGAATCGTTCAGAGACTTGGGCGAAAGATACCCCGAAAAGGTTGTGAAAACGGCTTTCCACAGGGATATGAAAACCCCCAAAGCCACTGTGTTTATTGCCTTTACGGGAACCGACAAATACGACATCAAAACACGCTTGACACTCGAGGCCGTTAAGGAATATCTGAATATGCAATACATCGAAACTTTGCGTGAAGACCAAGGTGGCACCTATGGCGCTGCGGTTTTCAATTCCTACAGGCATTATCCCGCTTCCGAATATTTCGTGGGTGTGTATTTCGACTGCAACCCCGTGAAACTCGATACCATGGTTAAGATAGTTTACGACGAGGTTAACAAGCTGAAAAACAATGGTCCCGACCAAGAAAAAATAGATAATATCGTTAAGAATAAGTTGAAAGACTACAAAGAAAATTTGAAAGAAAACAGATATTGGCTTAACAAGATGGTAGCCGATGATTACGATAAAGTTGACTACACGGGCTTTGATTATGAGAAATTCTGGTCGAAACTCACGCCCAAAATGGTACAGAAAGCAGCAAAGAAATATCTGAACGATACAAGATATGTTCAAATAATAATGAGCAGTGAAGATGTTTCAAGGTTCTGATAATTTGTAAGTTACGGAATTAGTTGAAAAAGCCGCGGAGTTTTGAGCTGCGGCTTTTTTTATTAAAAAACACTTTTGTTCGACAAAAATAATAGTAAGATAAAATGCAGCTTTGCTCCTCAGCATTAAGCATTTTTGCTTCAATGAAATTATTAA
>CAZPGC010000070.1:0-13838 GCA_964585875.1 uncultured Prolixibacteraceae bacterium
TCCCCGGTTTTTCGGGGAAATTAAAAAAGCCGGCTTCTCAAAGTCGGCTTTTTTTATAACCCCTTAACTCCGCAAGCAAATTCATAAGGAAGGAGAAGGATAGAATCCAAATGAAAAAAATTAATGTACATTTGTACTTTATGAATTGGAATTTCTAAGGCTTATGGATGAAAAGAAAGAATTGCGCGATTTCCTGTTCGGATTTATTTCGGAAAATAAAAAGTCGCTTTTCGAAAAGGTAATAGAAAATCGCACACGTCATATCACGGTTGTTTTGGAAGATATTTATCAGCCGCACAATGCGAGTGCAGTACTTCGTTCGGCCGACCTTTTCGGCATTCAGGACATACACATTATCGAAAACAGAAACACCTATCAGGTAAATCCCGACGTAGCTCTCGGCTCATCCAAATGGCTGACTATCAACAAATACAATAACTCTCGGGAAAACACTCTCGCCTGTTTTGAGGCTCTGAGGGAAAAAGGATACCGCATAGTGGCAACCACACCTCACAAGGACGATGTGATGCTCGATGAGCTCCCGATTGAGGATAAAACGGCCTTGGTATTCGGCTCCGAATTACCGGGTTTGACGGAAACGGCCCTTGCCAACGCCGATGCTTATGTAAAAATACCGATGTACGGTTTTACCGAGAGTTTCAACATTTCGGTGTCGGCGGCAATAACGCTTTTCAACCTTACGGAAAGAATGCGCAAAAGCGACATAAATTGGCAATTGACCGAAGAAGAAAAGGTTGAAATTCAGATAGAATGGGCAAAATCGACAATTAAAAAATCCGGATTGCTTATCGATGAATTTTATAAAAACCGAAAATAAGCGCTATGCCTCGACGGATGTTTTATCATATCGCGGTATTTGTAGATTTTGCTGCCGGGAAAATCGTACCGGCATTAAAACATCCGGCATTCGTATTGTCAGTTTCAACGGTAATTATATTTCTGCTTTCAGCTTACAAAACACAGGCACAGAGTAATTTAACAACGAAGACTATCGCTCTCGACAGCACTTCTGTAAGAGTTGACAGCCTATCGCTGATTCCGGGCACAGTTCGTATCTTCGACAGCAAGGGCAAGAAAATCGACAGCAGCAAATTCTCGATTGATTACGCGAAAGGCACGATAAATATTTCTGCGGAGCTTTTGAAAAACAACGACTCGCTAAAAATCATCTACCGGTATTTTCCCCTCGACCTTAGCGCCGAACATTATCACAAAAAGATATCCGGTTCTCAATCAACAAGCGACTCAGTAACAGCATTTTACTATGTTCCCAAAGCAAAAAGTCGCGTTGACCCTCTAAATATGGAAGGCTTTCAGAAGAGCGGAAGCATTTCACGTGCCGTGTCGGCGGGCAACAGTCAAAACCTGTCGGTAGCCTCCGACATGAACCTTCAGTTGTCGGGTAAAATTACTCCGGCTTTACAACTTACAGCCGTCATTACCGACAACAACATACCCATTCAACCCGACGGAAACACACAAGAATTGCAGGATTTCGACAAGGTTTTCATCCGACTCGACCATAAAAACGGCTCCCTTACGGCCGGAGATTTTGTACTGAAAAAACCTGATTCTTATTTTCTGAATTATAACAAAAAATCGCAAGGAGCGATGGCCGAAACCGGTTTTAAAACAGGACGCAACAAGGCAGGCATCATAGCATACGCGGCACTGGCCTTGTCGCGCGGCAATTACAACCGCTATAAATTCAACGGAATAGAAGGCAACCAAGGTCCATACAAATTGCAAGGTGCCAATTTCGAAAGATATATCGTAATTTTGTCGGGGAGTGAAAAAGTATATATGGACGGCAAGCTGCTAAAGCGGGGTGAATCAAACGATTATGTGATAAATTATAACACGGCGGAAATAACTTTTATGCCGCGAATCTTGGTTACCAAAGACAAGCGCTTTGAGGTTGAGTTTGAATACAGCGTTCAATATTACACACGAGCCTTGGTTGCAGGCGGTTTCAGCTACCATACGGAAAGATTCAAAGTCAGCACAAATATTTTTTCCGAAGGAGACCTGAAAAACCAACCCATAGACAAAGCCCTGACAAACAAAGAAAAAGCAATAATGAGCTCGGCAGGCGACAATTTGGACCAAGCCTTGATAAGCTCAGTTGACAGCACAGCCTTTTTCCCCGGACGCCCAATGTATAAGATGATTGACAGCCTGGGTTACGACTCGGTTTTTGTCTATTCAACCAATCCCGATTCGGCTTTTTACCAAATCACCTTCAGTTATGTGGGAGCAGGAAAAGGAGATTATGTTATGCAAAAATCATCCGCCAACGGGCGCGTTTTTCGCTGGATTGCTCCGGTCGGCGGGGTATCGCAAGGAGATTATGCCCCTGTGAGACTACTTGTTACACCCAAAAAGCAACAGATGATAACGAGCTCTTTTGATTATCGCCTCGGCAAAAACACCGACATAAGTGCGGAAGTGGCCGTGTCGAACAAGGATATCAACACTTTCTCGTCGCTCGATGCGGGCGACAATACGGGAGCGGCTGCCAAATTTAGTGCAAGCAATAAGAGCAAAATCAGCGGGGGCAAAAACCCGTGGCTGTTGAATACAAGAGCGGAATTTCAGTTTGTGCAAAAGAATTTCAGTGCCGTGGAACGATACAGGCCGGTGGAGTTTGACCGCGATTGGAACGGCCTACCCTCTGCCGTATCGGCCGACGAGTATCTCGGCAAAGCCTTAGTAACTCTGAGTAAAAAAAGGTTGGGTTTTTTCCGTTATTCTTTCGACAGCTATAACAAAGGTGCCAATTACGCCGGCTATAAAAACGGCTTTGCGATGATGGCAGCAAGCAAAGGGTGGCAATTGAGCGGCAACGTTAACAACACGCAAACATCACAAAATCAAATAAGTACCCGATTTTTACGACATAATGCCGTTCTGAAAAAGAGCTTCGGCAAGCTGAATACAGGTATTAGGGAAAATGCCGAGTACAACACTTTCACCCTTAAAGACGGAAACATATTGCTGCCCGCCAGCTTCGACTTTCAAGAAACGGGAGTCTTTATAAGCACTGCCGACAGTTCGAAAACGCTACTGAAAATGGAGTACAAACACCGAACAGACTCACGTAGCGATTCAACTATTTTGAAGAGAGCAAGCACCGCCGATGATTTCATTGTGGAAGCAGGACTGATGAAAAATCCCAAAAACAACCTGAGATTCACCGGCAGCTACCGTGTTCTTAAAGTTAACGACACGGCATTGGCAATCAGCCATCCCGACGAGAGTTTGAGGGGCCGCATCGAACACCGTTTGATACTTTACAAAGGAGCACTTCGCGCCACTACCTTTTACGAAACAAATTCGGGGCTTGAATTTAAAAAGGAATATTCATACATCGAGGTGGCACCCGGGCAGGGCGTTTACAGCTGGACCGACTACAACGGCAACGGCATCAAGGAGTTGGACGAGTTTGAGATAGCTGCGTTTCAAGACCAAGCCAATTACATTCGCATTCTCATTCCATCGACGGAATATGTAAAAACCTACGGCAACCGTTTTTCCACCAACATTATGATTACACCCTCCATAATTTGGCGAAAAAGCGGCAACAAATTCTTTAAAACCATGGCACTGTTTTCCGACAATCTCACCTTTCGCTCACGGATTAAAACCGGAAATAAAGACCTTGCCATAGCTTTGAATCCTTTTAACTTGAATATTTCGGACCCGCAAACGGTTTACATAAGCTCTTTTTTCCGCAACACCCTGTTTTTCAACCGTAACAACCCTGTCTTTGGCATAGACTGGACTTTTAATTATAACAAAAACAAGGCTCTTATGCTAAACGGTTACGAAGGCAGAAGCCTGCAACAGAACAAGTTGCGACTACGCTGGAATATCACCCGCAGCTATCTAATAGAGCTTGAAGACAATATGGGAAATAAAGCCGCTTTCTCCGAATTTTTCGACACGCGTAATTTCAATATCAACTTTATGGGGGTAAAATCAAAGTTCACTTATCAACCCGGAAGAACATTCAGAACTTCAATAACTTATACATATCAAGAAAAATACAACGGCTATCCCCTACCCGATTCGCAAAGGGCTTTTAACAACGCTTTGACGCTGGGTGCCAAAATCAACAACCCGCAAAAAGGCAACCTCACGGCACTGTTCAGCCTTATCGACTGGAAATATTCGGGGCAAGAAGGCAATCAATTGGCTTTCGAAATGCTTGAGGGTTATCGCAAGGGGCTTAATCTTCAATGGAATATTTCGTACAACCGTACCATAATGAAAAACTTACAATTGACAATTGTTTACAACGGCCGCAAACCGGTGTCGTCCAAAACAATACACACGGGGACCATACAACTCAGAGCTTTTTTCTGACACTCAGGACAAGGTGAAATAGTTTTTCAAGAAATCGTTTAATACTGCAAAATCAACAGGTTTTTTAAAGACTTCATCAAAGCCTTTTGATAAATATTCTTGGTAATCTTCATCTTGGAAATTTGCCGATACGGCAATTATCACGGCTCTGTCCAAAGCAGCTTCTTCCTCATAAGTACGAATGGCTTCGGTGGCTTGCAAGCCGTCCATTACAGGCATCATCACATCCATAAGCACGAGTTCAAATGGGTGATTTTTATACTTTTCCACTGCTATTTGGCCGTTTTCGGCTACATCGATACTACTGCCGTATTTCAACATGGCATAATTTAAAACCTGTCTGTTGACAAAGTTGTCATCAACAATCAAAATCGATATGTCGGAAATATTTTTTCTCACTTTTTAAAAATGAATTGCTAAAATATGAAAATGAGAAAGCAAAGTAAAGGATTTTTTTTTGAAAAAACCGTACGCCATAAAAATCGAAGCTCCCACTGGGAATGGGAGCCGATTGGGTGGTTATAAATGTTTGGGAAGTAAAGGGTATGTGTATATGACAAACTTAATAACACAGCACAGACTCAAAACGGGAAAAAAGGTTGCCTGAAAAATATTTCGGCGTAAAAAATTTTGGAAATCCGGTTTTTGATTTTTATGAAACATCGCCTCAAACACCATTTATTGCGTCTCTTGGAAATTTGTCAAAACAGCGGGCAAAGCAGAAAGTCAGCTTTTTATGTGAAATTAATCTTATCACAAAAAAGGAAGAAATTTTGTGTATATTTGACCTGCAAACACATAAAAGTAAAGACTTATGATACAATTTCCCGACTATTCGTATGATTATCAATTGCTTATAAAGCATCTACTTGACAGGATTTATGACTGGAATCCCAAACAAAAAATCATTTACCGCGACCTTTTCTCTTATGATTACACAGGATTATACAAAAGAATTAACAAACTTGCCAATCTTCTGGTTGACATAGGAGTGGAAAAAGGTGATGTTGTGGCCGTTATGGACTGGGACAGCCACCGTTATCTGGAACATTATTTTGCCGTTCCGATGATAGGGGCGGTTTTACATACGGTGAATATCAGACTGTCGCCCGAGCAGATGCTCTACACGATAAACCATGCCGAAGATAAGGTCTTGGTTGTGCATAAAGATTTTGCACCATTGATTAAAATCATTTCGCCCAACTTCGAGACCGTAAAAAAGATAATATACATCGACGACGGCGATAAAGATTTCAAACCGGAAGGCTTTGATGTTACGGGAGAATACGAAGAGTTGTTGGCGACGAAAAAGGACAGCTTCGATTTTCCGGATTTCGACGAGCGCACCATAGCCACGCTTTTTTATACCACCGGCACGACAGGCAATCCCAAAGGAGTCTATTTCACACACCGCCAGCTGGTGTTGCACACCATCTCGGCAATGGGAGCACTGAGTGCCATGCCCGACCCCATAAGTTTTAATTCCAACGACGTTTACATGCCTCTGACGCCCATGTTTCACGTTCATGCCTGGGGCATTCCCTACCTTGCCACTTGGCTTGGCGTAAAACAAATATATCCGGGACGCTACGACGAAATGATAGTCAAACTACTTGTAACACATAAAGTTACCATGTCGCACTGTGTTCCGACAATCTTGCAGATGGTTGTCGGCAACCCTGCCACCGAGAAGTTAGACCTCTCCCGATGGAAAGTCGTCATTGGAGGCTCGGCACTCTCCAAAGGCTTGGCTCAAATGGCTCTCAAACGCAATATCAAGCTGATGACAGGCTACGGCATGAGCGAAACAGCACCCATTTTAACACTTGCGAACCTGAAACCTTACATGGAAAATCTATCGCAGGAGGAGGAATTGGAAGTGATCACAAAAACGGGTTTCCCCATTCCTTTTGTAAAAGCAAAGGTAGTGGACGAGGATGGCGCGGAAGTGCCGCGTGGTCAGATAGGAGAAATCGTGGTGCGCACACCGTGGCTCACCAAGGGCTATTACAAGTTGGAGGAAAAGTCGAAGGAACTGTGGAAAGACGGCTGGCTGCACACCGGCGACATAGCCTATCGCGATGATGACGGTTATTTCAAAATCACCGACAGGCTGAAAGACGTAATAAAAACGGGTGGCGAATGGGTTTCGTCGCTGGAGCTCGAAAGCATGATAAGCACCTGCAATTCAATAAGTCAGGTAGCTGTCATAGGCGTAGAAGACGAGAAATGGGGAGAACGCCCCGTGGCTTTTGTGGTTTTGAAAGACAAAGAGAAAGACGCCGGAGATACATGCCGCAACGTTCTACAAACATTTGTGGAGGCGGGCAGAATAGAAAAATGGGCTATCCCCGACAGGTTTATCACCTTGGATGAAATACCCAAAACAAGCGTAGGCAAAATCGATAAAAAGGCTTTGCGTAAACTTTATAAAGAAAAGTATTCCTGAAAAGCACCGCTTGTTATGGTGTCCAAGGCAAGTTGATTGTTTTTCGCTAAAAACAGCTTATCGACTTGAATATCAACAAAAAAACCCTGCCTTGCGGCAGGGAATTTTTCTTAATTCAGGCTGTATGAGCAGCCTCTTTTTACTTCGAGTGACTTTGAGAAGTTCAGCAGAAAATCCATCACCGTTTTAGCCGGTTTTTTCTGCAATTTAATGCCGTATTCCGATTTTTTCATCAACTTTTCATCTGATAATTCAGCCTCAAAGTGCTCGTCGTTTTTGTTTGATCTGACAGTGTAAAATTTGTTCATAGGCAAATATTGGTTAAACAATGACCTACAAACGAAAACGGCTGAAAATTATTTTGTTTTCAGTCAAAAAAATTACACCGAAAGGGAAATATTTTGTTCTTCCATCATTTTCCTCAGATTTATCAAGGCGTAACGCATCCTGCCGAGTGCCGTGTTAATGCTCACGCCCGTTTCTTCGGAAATCTCCTTGAAACTCATTTGTTGATAATGCCGCATCGTGAGCACTTCTCTCTGATTTTCAGGCAGTTTCTCAATCATAAGTCTTAGTTTTGCATGGGTTTGCTTGCGAATGATGTCGTCTTCGGCATTGCGGTCAATGACGGGAATGTGGTTGAAGACGTCGTATTCATCGTTGCTTCTGACCATTTTAACACGGGCATTCTTGCGAAAATGATCGATAATAAGGTTGTGCGCAATGCGCATAACCCACTGTATAAATTTGCCCTCTTCGTTATATTTTCCCTCTTTCAGTTTCCGAATCACCTTAACGAAGGTATCCTGAAAAATATCGTTGGCCACATCTTTGTCTTTTACCGACATAAGAATGTAACCGAACACACGACCTTGATGGCGCTCGATAATATGATTTAAAACAGATTCTTGACCGGAAACATAGGCCTCGACCATTTGGCGGTCACTAAACTCACTATAATCCATAGCTTTATAACTGATTTATGGTTTAAATAGTAGATGTTTAGTCGATAATGGTCCTCCTATTAATTTGGTTTACAATAATTTAATTACGAAGTTTTGACATAAAAGTTACAAAACGAAAGGCAAAGATATGACAAAAAACCATTACCTGCAAATTTTTTTTCGCAACACCTTGGATTTACACGCTTGTTATTTGTAATTTTGCAAGCGTTCGGGCGGTCCGCCGCAAGCGGATAATAGGGAATGCCGTGAGAATCGGCAACAGTTCCCGCTGCTGTGAGTTTTCGAGGGCGAGCAAAACGATGCCTGTCCGAAAAGTAAAGCCGGAAAGCCACTGTGGGATTCTCCAAAAACCACGGGAAGGCGGCAAAACTTTGAAAACAAGTCAGAAGACCTGCCGCTCGAATCGAATGTCATTAATTTTTGCTTTCGGTGAAAAAGCATGTGTGAATTTTCATATTCATTTGTTTTGTTGCCGGTGCCGGTTTTGTAAAGTGTTGCAATTGTGAAGAATACAAAGGTTTTATGGGGGGCACAAAGAAGGGTGAGTTTCTATATTTTCATCCTGCTTTTGTTGTTACAAGCAGGCAGGCTCCGGGGGCAAGATACCGTCAAGCTGAAAGCCGTAGAGGTTTTCGGCAAGCGTTTGGAAAATTTTACCAACGACATCAACTTGGAAAAGGCCGATTCTTTTGTTGTCGCCAATTCGGCAGGAAAAGATTTGGGGCAAATGCTGACGGAATATTCTAACCTGAATATTAAAACGTATGGCTACGGGGGCATGGCAAACCTTTCGGTGCGCAACGGCAATTCGTATCAAACGGCGGTGCTGTGGAACGGATTCAGCCTCGTTGACCCCTTGAACGGCGGCGTTAACCTTTCGCTTATTCCGGTCTATTTTATTGATAATGCGGAGGTCCATTACGGCGGCGAAACCTCTTTATTTGGCAGCGGTGCCATGGGCGGGGTTGTAAACCTCAACTCAAAAACGGCATTCAACCGAGGCACCTCGGTATCGGCATTTTTGTCGGCGGGTAGTTTTTCAAGCTACAAACAAGGCATCACACTGAATTTTTCGAAAAAAAAATACAGCTCCTCGACAAAAATTTTTCACAGAAAAGCCCTGAACGATTTCCCTTTCGCAAACAGCGAAAAAACAGGCAATCCCGTTGAATATCAGAAGAATGCACAGATAAAGCAATTAGGCATTATGCAAAAAAACGCTTTTATGCTCTCATCAAATCAATTGCTGAATATCGACCTTTGGTGGCAGCAAGACGAAAATCATATTCCCGCAACGGTATTTGCCACAACCCTCGATAATAACTACACGCTAAATAAAAGTTTTAAGGCTTTGAGCAACTACGCTTTTTTTAAAAATAATTTCAAGTTGCACGCGCGCGCCGGTCTGATTCTCAATTCGTTAAACTATTATGATAAAGGTGCGGGCTTTGAATATTTACACCGTTGGTTTTCCTTCATTACCGAAGCTGTGGGTGAAACGAAGATATTAAGGAAACAGCTCTTAATGTTTGGACTGAACAACACCTTTAATAAAGGAATATCGGAGAGTTTACAGCCTGAAGCACAACGAAATACCACGGCCTTATTCTTATCATACCGTCACCGGCAAGGTAAGAATTTGCTTTTGACTTTCAACGCAAGGGAAGAGATAAACAAAGGAGACTTTTTGCCTCCGACATTTTCGGCTAAAGCAAGCTACACCATAAAAAGAGCCTTAAAATTTTTCGTTTCTTTCTCCAAAAATTACAGGCTGCCCACCTTTAATGACCTCTACTGGAGCGATTATGCTTCCAAGGGGAATCCGGCTTTAAAACCCGAGCGGGGATACACTGGCGAAGGCGGCGCACTCTACTCATTTTCCATGAAAAAAGCCAAGCTGACTTTGAAAACCAATTATTATCAAAGCCTGACTATCAACTTGATACACTGGACTCCCGTGGAAGGAATTTGGACACCCGAAAACCTTGACAAAGTGAGCACAAAGGGTTTGGAAACATCTCTTTCTTTTGCAGGATTTTACAGAAAAAAATCGAACTTAAAAGTCACAGCCGCTTACACCTTTACCAAGGCGGTGCTTGTGGAAACCGATTATCAATATGCAGATGATATTCTGGGAAAACAGCTGATTTTCACACCGGAAAACAAAGGAAATATTGTGCTGCGTTATATTTTCAATAATTATTTTGTCGAATACAGTCAAGGCTTTACAGGCAGAGTTTATTACACTTCCGACAATTCGCAATACCTTGAGCCTTACACTCTGGCCGATTTTGGCGCAGGCTATAATTTTTCCCTGAAATCTTTGTTTTTCGATTTAGCTTTCAGAGCTTTCAACATTTGGAATGTCGATTATCATCTTATGCCCGCCTATGCCATGCCCGGCATAAATTTCGAAATAAGTTTGAAAATTTTGTTTAAAACGAAAAAAGATGAAAAAAAATAAAATAACGACCATATTGCTAAGCTTTGTCATTAGCGCTGTTTTTTTTGCCGCTTGCGCAAAAGAAGAAAAGAAAGACGAGGGGACGATACAGCCTGCCAAGCGAGTTTTTTACATCGCCAACGAGGGGGCTTTCGGTTACGGTAACGGCTCTTTGTCGCTGTTTTATCCCGACGACAAAACGCTGACAAACAATGCTTTCAAACAGGCAAACAACAAAAGCCTTGGCGATGTTGTTCAATCGCTTTGCAAAATGGGCGACAAGCTTTATATCGTGGTAAATGCTTCGGGGAAAGTTGTGGTTGCCGATGGGCACAGCATTAAATTGCAAGCGACAAAGGAAAACTTGCCCTTGCCTCGCTATTTGATTGAAGGAGCGGGTGGCACGGCCTTTTTAAGCTGTTGGGGAAACGGCGGAAAAGTTTATAAAATTTCGCAAAGAGATTTGACAATAATCGACTCCGCCTCATGCGGCAGCGGTCCCGAGCATATGTTCGTTTCCGGCGGCAAGCTCTTTGTTTGCAACGGTGGCGGCTTTTCTTACGACAGCACCATAACAGTTGTCGATACCACAACAACGGCCGTGATAAAAACTATCGTTACTCCTGTCAATCCTATTGAAATAACAGAAGATAAAGACGGCTTTCTTTGGGTAATATGCATCGGCAGAGTTATTTACGACAACAACTGGCAACCTGTAGGCGAAGACAAAGGCGCGCTTGTAAAAATAAATCCCTCTTCCTTGAAAATTAAAAAAACCGTTGAGTTGCCTGCAGGCAGCCATCCATCCCATATATCTTGCAGCCCCGACAAAAAGACAATATATTACGGAGCGGGCTATGGCACCCGGGGGATTTTCAGCATGGATGCCGACGAAGAGAAACCGAACACAAGCGCTTTGATTGACGGCAGTTATTACGGCTTCAACGTAGGCTCCGATGGAAACATCTATTGTCTCGAAGCCTTATCATTTACCTCCTCGGGACGTTTGAAAATATTCTCAAAGGACGGCAAAAAACTTTTTGAAGGAAAGACGGGAATAGGACCAAACGGCATTGTTTTTTAAGGTGTTAAAACCAATATTTGTCACTTTTAAAAAAAATTTACTTTTGCAGGCGTATTTATTTCCCGAAATTAAATTTACCAAAATGAAAAAACTTTACGTTTTACGATTGATTAACAGGTTAAGTATTGCTATTATTTTTCTTATTGTCAGTGTAATCGGTTTGCAAGCTCAAGACAGGATAACCAAGCGATTACAAAACATTTTGGACACGGCCGGCACCGTTCATGTCGGCTTGGTGCTTGCCGGCGGCGGTGCCAAGGGTTTGGCACACATCGGCGTTATAAAAGTGCTGGAAGAAGAAGGGATACAGGTGGAGTATGTTGGGGGCACCTCCATGGGCGGTCTCATCGGAGGCCTGTATGCCACGGGCAACGATTCCAAAAGAATGGAGAAAATCATTTCGCATATGAACTGGGATAAGTTATTGTCCGACAAGGTCGTACGCCGCGATTTGCCCATAGACGAAAAGGCCGACTTAAGTTCATATATCATTTCGTTGCCTTTGGTGGGCTTTGTGCCCAACCTGCCGAGAGGCCTTGTAAAAGGACAACTTGTTGAAAATGAAATCACCAAACTCACTTGGTCTGTTAACGATATCAAGGATTTTTCCAAGCTGCCCATACCCTTTTACTGTGTGGCCACAAACATCGAAAACGGTCACGAGGTGGTTTTGGATAAGGGAAGCTTGCCCGTTGCCTTGCGCTCTACCATGTCGATACCGAGTGTGTTCGAGCCCGTAAAGCTGAATGGCAACTTGCTGGTTGACGGTGGTTTGGTTAATAATTTCCCCGTTGACATTATGCGAAAAAAAGGTATGAATTTCATAATTGGTGTTGACGTTGGAGCCAATTTGTATAAAAGGGATGAAATAAACAGCATTGTGGAGATTCTCGATCAAGCGTCGAGTTTCTACGGTCGCATCAAGCTTGAGAAAAACATTGCCAACACCGATATTTATATACGCCCCGACATTTCGGGATTAAGTACCCTTGATTTTGGCGAAGCCGAAAAAATAATTTCGAGAGGTGAAGAAGCTGCAAGAGCTCATATTGACGAGTTGAGAAGTTTGGCGCGTTTTCTTAAGAGCCACAATATCAAATCGATAACGGTAGTTAATAAAATGTTGGATACCGACTCGTTATACATAACCGATGTTAAGGTTAACAGCGAGAGAAAGAGTTCGAGAAAGATTGTGGGTGCCCGAATAAATCTGAAAACGCCTCAAAAACATTCCATTGAGGAAATCAACAACGCCGTCAACAGGGTGTATTACAGCGGCTTTTTCGATAAATTGACTTATAGTCTGAAAAAAAATAACGAAGGCTACACGCTGATTCTCAATGTTAAAGAAAAAACAAGCAATTCGTTTAGGGTAGGAGGACGCTACGACAGTTATACGGAAGCATCTTTGCTGCTGAATATAAAATTGCACAACTTTTTGATAGACGGCTCCAAACTGAATTTTACGGCTGTTTTGGGCCCCAATCCGGCTTTAGGATTAAGATATTCCATGGATCAGGGGCGCAAAGTAGGATATGCCTTGGAATTGGGATACAAAACCAGGGAACTTTTTACCTACGACGAGAAGTTTAAAAACCCCACATCCTCATATTTCTTTTCGTACACAAATGCCGCTTTTGAGGTTTATTCCAATTATTCAAGCAACAGAAGGGTTATTTTCGGCACTAATTTCGACTATTTTAATATAAAAAGCCAAGTCGGAATATTACCCGACGTAAATCTTTCGAGACCTATTTTTAATTTCTACGGAAAATATATAATCGACTATTACGATGATGCCAATTATCCTCTTCACGGCTTTAAATTTAATCTTACTGCCGACCAAGCTTTGATGGAATCGCAACATCCTATGACGTATATAAAGGCTGATTTCGAGACTGTTATAACGGCAATGAATGAGAAATTGATATTCCAACCGGGGCTCTTTGCGGGGGCCACCTTGGGTGAACCGGAAAACTATCCCTATGTATATGTCATTGGGGGCATGGGACAAAACTATATAGCCAACATGGTGCCTTTTGCCGGCATGCAATACACCTCATATTTTGAGAGTAACACCATCATTGCGCGCTGTAAACTAAGTTGGAATTTCTTGGGCAAGCACTATCTTTTCGTAGTTGGAAACGCAGGCACCTTTAATGATATTTTCGAGTCGATGTTTTACGATTCGAAATTTTATTACGGAGGGGCTATCGGTTACAGTCTGAATTCCTTGATAGGCCCCATCGAAATTTCCTGGGCAGCTTCAAACCAAGGCCCTTACACCACAAGCTTCTTAAATATCGGTTATTGGTTTTAGTGGCCAATGGTTTGCCAATCCGAAAAAGGGAAAAACAAGAAGGCTTTTTGAAGTATGAAAAAATTTTTCGGGCAAAAGAAAAATCTCTTTCAAAACAAAAGAAATTTTTTACTTTTGCGGCCTCAAAATGCCTGATGGTGTAATTGGCAACACGTCTGATTCTGGATCAGAAGAGTCCAGGTTCGAGC
>CAZPGC010000071.1:0-13765 GCA_964585875.1 uncultured Prolixibacteraceae bacterium
TTCGGACACAGCACCCGTTGGCCGGCCTATTGTTTCAAAGAAAACATCTTATAAAAATCCTCGTCCAATTCGGTTTCCAGCACTCCCTCTTTAATTAGGATTTCGAAATAGGCTTTTATTTTTTCTATCAGAGCCTCGCCCTCCACATAGTCGAAATTTACCCTTTCGAGAAAACGCTCAACACGGTCAACGGGCTGGCGCATCATATCGAAGGACAGCTTGGCCGCCAAAAAGTGATTGGCGTTAACCCATTCGATAGCCTTTTTCAACTCACTGAGTATCAGCTCCGCCGTCTCCGGATTTTCCCTTACGAACTCGCCTTTGAAAACTATTCCGGCGTTGGGGAAGGAGCCGAAACCCGGATTTATTTCATTCCACACTTTATTGAAAGAAATCTCCGAAATTTCCTCGCCGCGGTCTTCCATTATTTTCACCGCATAGCTTGCCTCGGGCTCGCGCAGCACCACGGTGTCGGCTTTGCCGGTGACAAAATCGGCGTAAATCTCTTCGGGACGCCCGAAAGGCTCTCCGAAAACGAAGTTAAATTCCTCGGGGTTGTAGCCGCTTGCCTTCATCACATAGCGTGTTATTTTGGCAGGAGGCGCCTCGGCAAAAAGCGGCAATCTGATGTCGTGACCTTTGATATGGCCGAAGTTTTCGGCCTTGTAACCTCGCGTCAGCATTACAAAGTTGTCCCAAACAAACAATGCCGGGACTTTTACATCGCTGCTGCGCAATTTTGTGGTGGTTATCAGTGCCGAGAAACTTATGTCGGCCTTTTTGTTGACAATCCAGCCCAAATGCTTTTCCGTTTCATCCCAAACCTTCAACTCCCTGATGTTTATTGCTTTACGCAAAACATTAGATTGCAACAGACGCATAATTATGGGATAGGCCACGGGCGTAGCCGACTGAATTACAACATCTTTCTTCTCTTGGGGTAATTCCCCTTCTTCGTATTCCACGGGTTTTTTGTAAAAATACACCCACACTTCCAAAAAGCCCTTCTCTTCACTTTCAAAATCAAAACCCATCTCCGTTAACATATTTATCAATGGCAAAGGGTTAAAACGTTGAACCAGAGTAAATCCCTGTCCTTCGGGGGTGTCGTAGGCTTTCTTTAAAATCACGTCGAAAGGGTCGGTTTTCATCCCCCTGACGTCGAGAATTTCAAAATCCTCTTTGCGGGCTCTCCAGTCACTTTCTTGTGCGGGTGCAGCCGAATTGAAAACGGAAAGCCTGTACTCTCTGCCCTGTTCTAGATTAAACTTGAAACCGAGTCCCGATGCTATTTTGACAAGCATTTCGGGCAAGTCAACCGAAAGCACCACAAGGCCTTCACCGGGCTTGAGCTCGGATATTCTCCGCACAAGCTCATCGCTCGTATCGGAGTTAAGGATAAAGCGCTCGGCAGGCTCCGGCCAGCTAATCTCCTCACCTGCAGGCAGTTTGTCATCCTCATCAGGCTTAATACACTCGGGCATTGCCTTTATCAACTTTTCCTCGACACCGAGCCAGCTGTTGATGGTGTGCAAAATCTCACACACGCTTATGCCCGTAACCTTTGCCGCATCTTTAAAAGAAGCAAAACGCGCCAAGGTATTGTAAAGCACAGGATTTTGCATCTTTTTGAACTTTGGCGACATAGCAGTCAGCACATCCTTAAGCCCGGGATGTTTTTCCAGAATATCCCGCACGTTATCCTTGGCAAAAACAGGTTCAATCACTCCGCTTTTCTTCTCTTTATCCAAAATTATGGCCGACACCGGACAAATGTCGGCGGCATCGGCACATAATTGATCATCTTCCTCACTTCCAGGTTGTTTTATCACAAAAGCTTTGTGGTCGTCATTCATGGCAAAATGCTTGTCGCTTACATCTACACAAGCCTGACAACCAATACAATCGGAAGTGATTTTATATTTATTTATATTCATAATATTTTGATTTTTAGTTATTTATCCTAATAAATTTAGTTACGGTGCAGCTTCCACCACACCACAAAACCCGATATCAGCACAAAGAGCACAACAAGTCCGGTGACCGGCACAATCAGCACATAAAAGATGCCCAAGAGCGACTCGAAAAAGCGACCGGTATGGAACTCCAAAGCGAGCGACCACCATGAAATTCGGTATGCCTTTTTGATGTTTTCGGGCATGGCAACAAAAGGCAAGGCCCTGTTGACATTCATAGCTCCGGTGTTATAGTCGAAGGCTATTTCTTGGTTTTTATAGTCGTTGGAATAGCCTGTTATCAAAAAATCGCCAATGGGAGGTCCCGCCACCTTCATCTCTTTATACGGCTCCTTTTTTATGTAATCGAACACCTTTCCGCTTTCGGGAAACCACTCGAACAAGCCTTCAAAAGAGCCCACGAGATAGCTGTTTTTGCTTTTGCGGCGAAATACATTAACACCCATTACCGAGGCGGGAGGCTGATGCTCGAAGCGTTTCAATTCCGTACCGAAATTATCGTCGGAATAGTAAAAACCTTCGGAGGTAGCCACGAGAAAACGGTGATTGCCGGGAGAATATAGAATACGTCGCAGTTGGTCGAACCAAGGATTGGCAACGGCCAATTCGGTGCCCGGAATTTTAGCCACACGAGCCTCGGCAATAGCCACCAACAAAGGCGGACGAAGAAACATTCCCGTGAGTGTGGTGATTATCAACACGATGGCGCTTATCCACCCTATCTTGTTGTGCCAACGTAAGTTCCACAGGTTTACCCGCTTTATTTTTTGAAAAGGTTTTTGCCGCTTAAACTTGTTGAGCAGCCTGTAGCGGTTGACAAACAATATGGTGCCGGTGACAATCAGAAAAATGAAAATCAGAGCCACGATATCAACGAAAATCTTTCCGGCTTGCCCGTAAATTTCTCCGCTGTGAATCACCCACAAGGTTTTGAAAAGCCCTATTTTGCCGTCGTAATTTTCAGGCGGGGGCAGCGTCGTAACCGAAAATTCGCCGTGCTTATATTTAATAAGGTGTGAACGGGTGAGAAAATAAAGGCTGTCGCCCAAGTCGGCAATGTCAACAACACGTTGTTCTTTTGTGGGAATATGAACCCGCCGCCACCGTTTTGCAGGGTAGTCGTAATGGTAGAGACCGAAAAGAGTGCCCGCCCACAGCTGTCCTCTTGCGGTTTTTTCGATTTTGCAAACCTTACGGTTGTCGATACCCGAAGGCAAACCGTCGTTAAAATCTTTAAATGCCGTAAAGTTACTGTCGGTCAGCCATATACCAATGTTTCCATAAATCAAAATGCTGTCCTCCCCTATTTCCTCCGTGGATTTTACGGCGGCATTATTCCAATTCTCGTTGTGATATTCCAAAGGAAGCCCTTGGCGTGAAACATCCTTGGAGGCAAGCAACTCCCTGTGATTCAATATTATACCCGAAACGGCATACATTATCAGTATCAGAGAGATTACTATCCCGAGCCATTTATGATATTTTTTAAAGAAGTTCACCATAACATTTTAAATATGACGCAAAGGTAGTATTTAAATACTATTTGCGGCATACCAACATATAGGTATTTTTAAGGCCTTGAAAAACATTATTTGGAAGTAACAAAGAATTATATTGAGACATATAAACTTGGCTTACAGCTTTTTATAAATATAATTTAAACAAAAACCGCTTATCTTAAAATTTATTTATTTCCAAAAAATCAAAAAAATATTGAAACATTAACATTATTTAATATTTTTGCAATCAATACTTATTAGTAGCATATAATGTTATGAAATTATCAAAGACATCCGAATACGCATTGAGAATTTTAGGGTTTATGATAAACTCCGAGAAACAAGTTTTTACGGCCAAATATCTTGTGGAGCAAACCAAGATGCCCGAACAGTATTTGCGCCGGCTGATGACCGACATGTCGAAAAAAGGATTTATAAAGAGTCTTCAGGGGCGTGAGGGCGGCTATGTTTTCGGTAAAAACGCCGACAAGATTTTCATTTCGGATGTTGTTGATGCCGTTGAAGGCATGGATAAATACACGGGGTGTGTGCTCGGTTTCGAATCGTGCAGCGACGACAATCCCTGCAGTTTACACCACGTATATGCGCCGGTAAGAGACAAGATGGTGGAGTTTCTTTCTACGAAAACCATCGCCGATTTAAAGAGCAACAAGGTAAGAAAATTCTGACAAACATTATTTATTAATTTAAAAATCAATTGATTATGAAACAGACATTACTTGACAAATTTATGAGCAAGAAGGGCCTGTACACCGGATTTTGGATTATCGCCATATTCATGGTGACGATGCTTATCTACTACACGGCCACTCTGCAAAAAGAAGTGCCGCCCATACCCAAGGAGGTAAAATCGGCAAGCGGCCAAGTGCTTTACACCTATGACGATGTTGTCGAAGGAAAGGGCTATTTTCAGGAATTCGACCTGATGGATTGGGGAACTATGTTGGGAATGGGTGCCTATATCGGCCCCGATTTCACAACGGATTTCTTCCACCACAGAGCCGAATATCTTTACGATTTTTATGCTCAAAAACAATTTGGCAAGGCCGCCAAAGACCTCAGCGACGAGGAAAGAGCCATGATTAAAGAAATTGTAAAAAAGGACTTTCACAAGCAGACCAAGCTAAGGGAAGAAGGCGTTGTTTATACCGAAGCTTCGGCAGAGGCCTTTAAAAACAACGTAAAATATCTGACAAAACTTCTGGTTGAAGGCGACCCGCAAAGAGCTTTCCCCGGCGGCATCATCCACAAGGACGAAGCCGAGAAGATAGCTTGTTTCGTTGACTGGTCGCAGTTGGTAGCCTCTTCAATTCGCCCCGGCACCGAAGGCAAAGTGGGCGAAGAGCGCACATGGTCGAACAACTGGCCACACGAGCCTTTGGTCGATCAAGACACCTCTTTCAACAGCCATTGGGTATCGTTATGGGAGTTCTTGATACTGTGGACATTAACTATCATCGTTGTGTTTTTGGCTTATGAATTTTTGCTGAAGAAAGACCCCAAAGACGAGCTTCAACCCGCCATAAAAATCACCAAACTTTTCCCCTCGCAGAAAAAACTTCTGAAATATATTCCCATTGTGGCCTTATTATTTGTGGTGCAGCTCTTCCTCGGAGGTTATCTGGCACACATCTACACCGAGCCCACAAAAGATTTCATAATATCGCAGGGCTTGTTCCCCTTTAACGTTCTTCGTTCGGTTCACACACAGCTTGCCATATTGTGGGTAGCCGTAGGTTGGCTCGTGGGCGGCCTGTTGATAGCACCGTGGGTTGCCAACAAAGACCACAAACTACCTTGGCTTGTTGACGTATTGTGGGTAGCCCTCCTCGTTGTGGCAGTGGGAGCCATAGTAGGCTTATACATGGGAGCTACCGGACAAATGCGCGACGTATGGTTTTGGTTTGGCAACGAAGGTCGTGAGCTTGTCAATCTCGGTCGCGTTTGGGACATCGGCCTCGTTGTGGGTTTGGTATTCTGGTTCTTGCTGATTATCACCCTGATACGCAAGGCAGCTACCAACAATCCGCTGGTAGGAACCATTATTTGGTCGGCCTTTGCCATTGCAACTCTCTACATTGCAGGTATGATGCCGGTGCACAAAATAATGCCCAACTTCACCGTTGACGATTATTATCGCTGGTGGGTTATCCACCTTTGGGTAGAGCTCACTTTCGAGTTATTTGCCGCAGGTGTAATCGCTTTCTTCACCGTTTCGCTGGGTCTTGTTTCGCAAAAAACAGCCGAGCGCGTTATGTTCTTCGAACTGTTCCTGATAATGATGTCCGGAACCCTCGGAGTAGGTCACCACTACTGGTGGCAAGGACTCGACGAGTACTGGATTGCCATAGGCGGCATCTTCTCGGCACTTGAGCCTCTGCCGCTCGCACTTATGATTGTGGAAGCATGGAAAAACAAACGCGAGGGCGAATACAGCGGTAAAGATTTTCAATTCTCCACTCCCTTTATGTGGATTGCCGGTTCGGCTGTGCTTAACTGGATAGGAGCAGGCTTCTTCGGCATGGTAATAAACACTCCCACAATTAGTTACTACTCCCACGGCACCTATCTGATAATGCCTCACGGTCACGTGGCTCTTTTGGGAGCTTTCGGATACATCTCCATAGCCTTCCTCTATATGACCTCGCGCGCCAACTCGCTTGCCAACGGCTTGCATTGGGATGAAAAACTCAGCAAATGGGGTTTTTGGCTGCTGACCATAGGCGTCCTTATTTTCGCCATCCCGACGCTTATCATCGGAGCACACCAAACGCAAATGGCTCACGATTTGGGTTACTACTACACCCGCACACGCGAAGCCGTTGAAGCCATGAAAGGCTGGATGTGGTTCCGCCTCTTGCCCGACGGCATGATGATACTCGGCGGTTTGATTATTTTCTGGGATTTGTTCCAAAAAACGTTTCTCAGCAAAAAAGAAGCTTAGTATCAAAAACGAATTACAGAGCACAAAAAACCGCTTGCACTCGAGTGCAAGCGGTTTTTTTATGAAGGCGGGGAAAGCGCAAAGGAAAATGCGGCTACGACCTAATGTCCGGATTCAAAAAGTGTATTTCAATCCTTAGGCTTCCCCACAAAAGCAAGTTTTATTTTATTGCCAACCACATACATAACGGGCACAAGCACGAGGGTCATAAAGGTGGCAAAGGTAAGGCCGAAGATTACCGTCCACGACATAGGCCCCCAAAAATCGGCATTTTCGCCGCCGATGTAGAAGTTGGGGTCGAACTTTGTCAGCAGTTTACCGAAGCTGATATTCAAACCTATAGCCATGGGCACCAAGCCCAAAACCGTGGTAATGGCCGTGAGCAAAACGGGACGCAGACGCGTATTTCCCGCCCTCACAACACATTGTATTGTTTCTTCAATGGGCAGGTTTTCCTCGGGCTCCATCCCCAATTCCTTTTTGCGACGCGCTTTAAGCAGGTCGATATAGTCGATAAGCACAATGGCATTGTTGACCACAATTCCCGCAAGGGAGATGATGCCTATGCCCGTCATGATAATGACGAAATCCATATGGAAGGTGGCGAGGCCGCCAAAGACACCGATGGTGGAAAACAGCACGCTAATCATGATGATAAAAGGCTTGGCAAAGGAGTTAAACTGCGTTACCAAAATCAAGAAAATCAGCGAGATAGCAATGGCAAGAGCCCGCATAAGGAAATCGGCAGCTTCGTTTTGGTCTTGCTGCTCGCCGGTAAAACTTACTTTATAGCCCTCGGGCAAGTGAAAACCGGCAAGGAGCGTGCGCAGTTGGGCGTTTATTTTATTGGCATTATAACCTTCCAAAACGTTGGAATACACTGTGATTACACGGTCCATATCCTTGCGGTTAACCGAGCCGTAAGTGTTTGAATAAGAGAACGATGCCACAGCCGACACAGGCACCTCCATAAGTTTGCCGCGGTTGTTGCGAAAAATGATATTTTGGTTCATCAGCGAGGAAATATTGTCGCGATATTTTTTAGAATAGCGCAAACGAATGGGGTATTTATCCTCCCCTTCTTTGAAATCGGAAATTTCTTTACCGAAGAGAGAGGTCCTGATGGTGGAAGCAATCTGCGCCGTTGACATACCGAAGCGACGAGCCTTTTCCCTGTCGATGTCGATAATGAGCTCCGGTTTTCCGTTGTCGAGGTCGCGCTTAAGCTCTTCGATGCCGGGGATGCCCGAATTTTCGATAAAAGCCATCAGCGAGTCGCTCCATTTTATCAGCGAAGGATAATCTTTACCGCTGATTTCTATATTTACGGGTTTACCCGTGGGCGGCCCCATTTTGTTTTTCTCCACCGAAATTTGAACACCGGGATATTTTCCTATTAAAGAATCGGCAATTTCTTTCATTATTTCGCTTGTGGAGCGGTGATTACGACGCTTATCGTAGTCGATGAAGGTAACGGTAATCAAGGCTTTTTCGGGGGTGTTGCCAAAACTCATTTCGCGCTCACCCACAGCTCCTTTGCCCACCGTTGTCAAAACAGATTTCACAATGCTACTGTCTTTGGCAAGGATACGATCGAGCTTTTTGTTGATAAAAGTCGCGAAATTGTTTGTGGAGTCTATGTCGGTGCCTATCGGCAACTTCATGGTTATGTTGAGGTAACGCGGTTGGTTGTTTGGAAAAAACAGCACATCACCGCCGGCACTCTTGAAGAAAAATACGGTGGCAACCAAAAGCACAAAGCCTCCGCCAAGCAGCCAACGAGGTTTATGACCCGACAAGGCCCAGTTGAGCACCTTCAAATAATAGTTTTCGAGCCACGACAGAAATGAACCTTGGAATTTGACGCTCCATTTATAAAGAAAGGCATAGTTGAGAGCCGTAAGCACAGCCATAAAAAGCGTGAAATTGGCAAGCCAATAAATGTGCACCGCATATCCGGGAATGATGATAACAGCCATAATCAGCAGCGAACGCAGTACTTTTTTCTTCAAAGGCGGATGCTCTTGGTTTTCTTCTTTCACGAAAATGATGATAAAGGTAGGCACTATGACAAGAGCCACAAAGAGGGAAGCCGAGAGCACAACCACCAGAGTGACAGGCAATAAACTCATGAAACTGCCCACTAAACCGGGCCAAAAAATCAAGGGTAAAAAGGCTGCAAGGGTTGTGGCCGTGGAAGCTATGATAGGCCAAGCTATCTCACCTACGGCCTGCCGTGTTGCCTCAAAGACCGTGTGTCCCCTATCGATAAATCGATAGACATTTTCGACCACCACAATGGCATTGTCAACGAGCATTCCCAAAGCCAAAACAAGCCCGAAAAGTATCATCATGTTTATGGTGTAACCCATAAGGCCGAGAATCACAAAAGATATCAACATCGACATGGGAATGGCGAGTCCCACGAAGAGCGCGTTACGCAATCCGAGGAAGAAAAACAGTATGGAAATGACGAAAATCATACCCATTATAATGCTGTTTTCCAGATTGTTAACCTGTTTCTTTACAATATCCGACATGTCGTTTGTAATCACGATTTTCATATTGTCGGGGATAACGCCTTCCTTTCTATCCTTTTTCAAAACGGCGTTTATCTTGTCGGTGGCGGCAAGCAGGTTTTCTCCTCCTTTTTTAACCACCGAGAGCGACACAACATTTTGACCGTCGAGACGTGCATAGGTCAGCGGGTCAACATAGCCGTCAACCACGCGGCCTCCGTCGATGACATCGCGCAGATAAACAATGTTACCCTTTTCGTGCTTTATGATGATGTCGTTCATTTCGTCGATGCTTTTAAATTCGCCGTCGATACGCACCGAGCGGCGGGTGTTGTCAACCACGAGGTCGCCGCCGGAAATCGACATGTTTTCAAATTTTATGGCATCTTCTATTTTCTTGAATGAAATGTTGTTGGCAAGAAGCTTTTCTTTGTCCACATTTATATTTATCTGCCTGTCGTTCAAGCCCTTGATGTTGACTTTGGAAATTTCGGGGATAGCCTCCAAGTCATTTTTCAGATCATCGGAAATTTTGCGCAGCTCCTCCATACTGAAGTCGCCATACATATTGATACTGAGAATTGGGAACTCACTGGCATCGAGCTCTTTGGCCATGGGGTCCATTTTCAAATCATCGGGCAAATCGCTTTTTGCCCTGTCAATGGCATCCTTCACGTCTTGCAGCGCCTGCTTTATGTCGTAGTCGCTTTTAAATTCAACAACAATGTCGCTGTTGTCCTGCGAGGAGGTGGAAGTGAGCTTTTTGACTCCCTTAATGGTATGGAGCTCTTTCTCCAAAGGTCTGGTAATCAGATTCTCCATATCGACAGGCGGGTTGCCCGGATAAACCGTTTTTACAAAGATTTTAGGTATTTTTATATCCGGAAACGACTCTTTCGGCATATTGATATAGGTGGTGATTCCGAATACGGCCAACACCAATGTCAACAGAATTATGGTGTTTTTATTTTTTATGGCGGCGGTGGTGAGCCTGAAATTACGCACCACGCTGTCGTGTTTTACTTCTTTTTTCTTAGCCATTTTTTTATTGTTTAAAATGAATCAAACTACCGCTTTTGACGAGATTATACCCTTGATAAACAACCTTATCGCCAACGGACAACCCCTTGGTGACAAGGGTTTGGTTGTCCTGACTTTCTCCCGTTTCGATAAATTTTTTGGCTGCGATATATTTTCCGTCTTTTTGCGAAGCAATGTAGAGATACTTCCTGCCGTCGGCATCATTTTTAATGATGATTGAAGGCACCACAACGGCCGAATCTCTCTCAAACTCTTTAAACCTTACATTCGCTATAATGTTGGGTTTGAGTTTGTTATCAACATTTTTTATGTCAATTTGAATTTTTACGGTCCTGTTGCTCGGGTTTATAACCGAACCCACAACGCTTATGGGCCTTTTCATTTTTATACCGGGGAAGGTGGGAAACGACAAGTCCACAGGGTCGCCGACATGTAAACGCGGAAGGTATCTTTCCGAAACATCGGCAGTAACTTTAAGATTCGTTAGGTTTACAAGCATCAGCACTTGCCTTCCGGGGCTTGCTATCTCACCTTCTTTTTGAAAAATGGTCTCCACATAACCGTCGAAAGGAGCTTTTACTTGCGCCATCTGCTTTTGTGTTTTCAAAGTCTCCAACTTTTTCTCCAAGGATTCCATCCTGTTTTTTGCTTGCAAATACTGAATCTCGGAACCTATGTTTTGGTCCCACAAATCCTTTTGTTTTTTGTAAACGGTGCGTGCAAGCTCGAGAGCGGTTTGCACTTCTTCGATGGACTTGTCGGTGATTTCTGACTTGAGCACAACCAACAAATCACCCTTTTTCACGTATTCTCCTTCTTTCACCTCAATGCTTTTTATTTGTCCGTTTATCTCGGGACTGACAAAGGCTTGCAAGGCCGACTCCACGTTGCCCGTAACATCCACATATTTTACGAATCTGCCGGGTCTTATATCCATAACTCCCACAACTATACTGTTTTGCGTAGCCACAGTATCTTTAAGTTGCGCCTCGAGTTCGTAAATTTTATTTTCCAGGTCTTTAATTTGCATCTTGTATTCCGTGATGCGATTTTTTATCTCCTTGGGGTCATCGCCATTGTTTTTGCAAGCCGCAAGCGCGATAATCAAAACCAGTGATATCAGTAATGTTTTCTTCATTTTATTTTCGTTTTAAAAATTGTTTCCTAAAATTTTATCAAGAGCCGCTTTGGCATTCAGCACATTGAGAATGGCGGCATAATATAATGATTGACTGTTGTAATATTGCGTGTTGACCTGAGTAAGCTCGGCAGAGGAAATCATCCCTTGTTTGAACTTGACGAGCGAGCGCTTATAAATTTTCTCTGCCAGCACAACATTCTGTTTTTGTGTGAGATAGGTCTCGTATTCTTTGATGAGTTTATTCCTTGCCGTGCTTACCGAAAGCAGCAGATTCTGCTCCAGTAACTTTTTGTTGTTTTGCGTTTTACGCAAATTCAACTCGGCCTCCTTTATTTTGGCGATATTGCCTCCCGAAGTGGTTATGGGTATGACCAATGAAGCTCCTATCACATTCGAAGGAAACCATTTTTGATCGCTGTTGAAAAAAGTGAAGTCATCGCTTTGCCCGCTTTGGTTATGGCTGAAAAAGGCATTCACCGAAGGCAGGAGGCTCATCTTGGCAAGGCTCACTTGCTTTTCATCTATTTTTTCCTTGGTGCTCATCACCATGTAATCAGGGTTCTTGCTCATGTCAAAATCCTGATAAAGAGCCTTTTCCACATGAGCGTTTTCAAAAACAAGGTCGAGGCTGTCGTTTATCACAAGCGAATCGTTAAAGTCAACACCCATTTGTATTTTCAACAGATTGAGTTGCACTGTTATTTGCCTGTCGATGGATCTGATGGCATTTTCTACCGTAAGCTTGTTCAACAAAATTTGGTCAACTGCTGTTTCCTCGGCAAGCCCCGCTTTGTAAGTGGCTTTCAGCTCTTCGTAGGTTTTGGCAATGTCGTCGAGGGTGTGTTCCAAAATTCCTTTGTTTTTCAAAGAAAACAAAATGGTGTTGTAGGTTTGAGTGGTTTGAGCCACCACATCGTTTTCGGTCTTTATCTTGTTTTCTTCGGCCATCTGTTTGAAAATTTTGGAGGTTTTCAGTCCCACGATGTATGAGCCGTTGAAAATGAGCTGGTTAACTTGAAGGTTCAGCATCACATTATGTTGCACTCCGAATTTCAGCTCCATAAACTCGTCGTCGCCTGCCTGCGGATTAAAAATCTTGGCCGGCACAAGAGTAACCGGCAAGTCGATATTGTTTTTATAAGACAAGGAGGTTGAAACCTGCGGCAAGCCTATTGAAGTGGTTTCCCAAACTTTCTTGCGTGCAATGTCGATGTCGTAATTGGCATTTCGCACCTTGGTGTTTTCTTTCCTTGCCATCTCCACCGCCTTCGACAAGGTAAGGCGATAGACCTGCTGTGCCCTTGCCGGCATTTTCAGCGACAAGAGCACAAAAGCGCTTATGATAAGTGAAAAGTATCTCATAATTTATTGTTTTTCTGTATTTTATAATATTCGTTTCTACCTTTTTCATTTAAAATGGCATGCAGATGATAGTCGAAATTAACATCCATGATGTGAATCAAGTCGGAACGGTTTTGAGTGAGAAATTCATAATCGTGCATGCTCTCGCTAAGCATAACATTCAGTTTTGCAACTATATCTATATCAAGCTCTTTGCGATAAAAACCCTCCTCGACACCCTTTTTCAGATTGGCTTTAATGCCCGTTTCCATCTTTTTCTTACGCGATTCCACAAGCCTTTTGAATAAATCGGGATAATATTTTTGCAAATCGTACTCCGCGGAAAAATTAGCCTCGTTAATCATTTTTTTAACCTGCTCGTAAACATAAAAATAATCCTGAACGGCGTTGCCTTCGCTGTTCATCTTGCTGCCATGAAATTTGTTGCCTTCCAAAACCTTATCAATTACAAGCTCCACAAGATGACGCTTGTCTCTGACGTTTTTGTAAATCGTCTTTTTGGAAATGCCCATAGCCGATGCGATATCGTCCATCGATACGCTTTTTATGCCGTATTTTCTGAACAATTCCAAACCGGCATTCACAATTTCCTCTGTTTTTTTGTCCATGATAAAACTAAAATTTTAACTTTGAAAAGTTATTTGCCGAAACCCCTTTGCGGTTCGGCGCATCTGCAAATATATATTATTTTAAAACCGTGGAAACTTTTTTTGTGTTAATAGTTTCCATAACGAAAAGATTTTACCCGATGAGACTTTTTATAGCCATTGATATTACTGATAACGAAGAAGTTATAGGGATTTATAAGGAGCTGAAAAAAAGACTTGCCGCCGAAAAAATAAGGTGGGTTAAGCCCGAAAATATGCACCTGACGCTTAAATTTCTCGGCTCCACGGCTCCGGAAAAGGTGGACGACATAAAGAATTTGATGAAAAAGGTTTGCGAGGGAAAACACCTTTCGCCCTTGGAGTTTTCGAGAATAGGCATCTTCGGCAGCTCATATAAACCACGCGTCATTTGGCTTGGCTTTAAGGAAAATAAAGAAATTGCAGCACTTGCCCAAGAGCTGAAAAGCGGCCTCGTGCCTTTGGGTTGGGAATACGACAGGCAAAATTTTGTGCCGCATTTGACCTTGGGCAGAGTTACGAAGATAAGCTCCAAGAAATATTTCCAAAGCGTATTGGACGATTACAAAACCCTGAATATTAAGCCGTTGGAAATAGAAAAAATCACCCTTTATCAGAGCATTTTGGGAAAAGAGG
>CAZPGC010000072.1:0-6203 GCA_964585875.1 uncultured Prolixibacteraceae bacterium
AATCTTCAAAAATGTTTTCCTCAATTGCCTGTGAATAAGTATTGTCGATTGAAAGGCAAAACGCCGTTACTATGTTTAGATTTGCCTTATAAAATCGAAGAATTATGAACGACGCAAACATAATAGAGCTCTACGAAAAATGGGCGGGGGAGAAACCGCAAAAGATTACACCTTTGGCAAAATCGGGCTCCGACCGCCGTTATTACCGCATTGTTTCCGATAACAAAAAAGCCCTTGGCGTTTTTAATCCCGACGCAAGGGAGAATCTCGCCTTTATCGAGTTTAGCAAGCATTTTCTGTCAAAAGGCGTTAAGGTGCCTCGCATATATGCCGATGACATCTCAAAAGATGTCTATCTTATTGAAGACTTGGGAGATACAACGCTGTTTTCATATCTTACCGCCGAGAAAAAGAAAGCCGAATTTACCGCCGACCTGATGAATGTTTATAAAAAAGTAGTGGAACAACTTCCGAAATTGCAGATAGAGGCAGGGCGCGATATCGACTATTCCATTTGCTACCCGCGTGCCGATTTCGACAAGCAATCGATGATGTGGGATTTGAATTATTTCAAATATTATTTTTTAAAATTGGCAGGCATTGCCTTCGACGAACAAAAGCTTGAAGATGATTTCCGAACTTTTACCGATTATCTTTTGCAAGCCGACAGGCATTATTTCCTCTATCGCGATTTTCAATCGAGGAATATAATGCTCAAAGACGGCGATATTTATTTTATTGATTATCAAGGAGGTAGGAGGGGGGCTCTGCAATACGACCTTGCTTCTTTGCTCTACGATGCCAAAGCTGCCATTCCGCAGGCCCTGCGAAATAAATTGCTCGACCATTATTTGGAAAATCTGAAAAATTACATCGATTTCGACGAGCAAGAGTTTCGTGCATATTTTACGGGTTTTGTGATTATTAGGATTCTACAAGCTATGGGGGCTTACGGTTTCCGTGGGTTTTACGAAAAGAAAGCACATTTTCTCGCTTCCATTCCTTTTGCTCTCGATAACTTGGATTATATCTTGTCGAACAACGAGCTGCCTCTTGATATGCCCACGCTGCTGCCTGTTTTAAGGTCCTTGGTGAAATCGGAAAAGCTGCGGGCCCTGGCTGAGCGTTCCAAAGGTCTAACCGTTCAAATCAACAGTTTTTCTTTTAAACGCGGTGTCCCCGTTGACGAGAGCGGCCACGGCGGAGGTTTTGTGTTTGATTGCCGCGCATTGCCTAATCCGGGACGATATGAACAATATAAAAAGCTGACGGGCAAAGACTTGGCGGTTATTGATTTTCTGGAGAAAGAGCCCGAAGTGCACAAGTTTTTCCATAATGTGAGCTCCCTCGTGAATCAATCCGTTGACAACTATCTGCAACGCGGTTTCGATTTTCTAACCGTAAATTTCGGATGCACCGGAGGCCAACATCGCTCCGTTTATTTTGCCGAACGGCTGAGCAGGCATATTAAAGACAGCTACAATGTAAAGGTGGTGCTAAGACATCGCGAGCAAGAGATGAAAACTTCGTGATTCGACAAAACCCGAAAAAAGAAATTATGAAAGCAATGATTTTTGCAGCCGGCTTGGGCACACGTTTGTTTCCCCTCACCAATGACAAACCCAAAGCTTTGGTGGAGGTGGCCGGCAAAACTCTCTTACAAAGGGCTGTGGAGTATGTCAGCTTTTTTGGCTTTAAAGATATAATCATCAACACCCATCACTTCGCCGATAAGATTGAGCAATTTGTTGAAAATCACCGCTTTGAAGGTGTAAAAATCACTCTTTCCCATGAGCCTGATTTGCTCGATACGGCGGGAGGTTTGGCAAAAGCGGCATCGTTTTTCGACGAAGAACCCTTCTTGATTTACAACGTTGATATTGTGACGGATATCGATCTTGGAGCTATGCTCGAATACCATAAGAATTCCGGCGCCGATGTAACTTTGGCCGTTCAAAAACGGACCACAAGCCGCTATTTGCTTTTCGATGATGAGAGAAATCTCAAAGGCTGGATTAACAAATCAACGGGTAAAAAAATCCTTTGCGAACCGCAAATCGGCGGCACGCTTCACGAGTTAGCCTTCGGAGGCATACATGTGTTTTCGCCGCGTATTTTACCGCTTTTGGGCGAGGTGCGCAAGTGGTCGCTCGTGCCTTTTTATCTACAGATAGCCGGCGAGGTAAAGATAAAAGCCTATGAAATAAATAACGATAACTTCTGGTTCGATTGTGGTAAGCCCGAAACCTTAAAAGCTTGCGAACAAAGGTTGTTGCATAGCGTTTCTAAGAAGACTTCCTAAAAATCAAAAGCCGGCTTTTGGCGGTGTCTTTACCTGAAAATTTCGAAAAGAAGATTTGTTCGCGATGATTTAGTGTGTCTTAGAAAACAATCATTTTTTATAGCCGCTAAATATTGCGGAAAATGTTATATTTTTTGATATTGGTGCGGAGCACCATGATATTTATAGAATCGGAGAATGAACGGTTTATTAAAGGTGCGGAGCACCGTGATATTTTTATTTTGTTTATTGCGTCATTGGTTTTTTCGTCGGGTTAATTCACGTGAATATTACGGTGCGCTGCACCTTGATTTTCATTATGTTATTTACGTTTTCTACAAAAATTTGCGGTGCGCTGCACCTTGTTTTGTGTCGTACACAGTGTTTTTATATGGTTTCGGTGCGAAGCATCAAAATATTTGAAGAAGCCTTTTGTAAATGTTTGATTTATGCTTAAGTGTAACGAAGTTATCGGCGTTTTCTTTATACACTATTTGGCTGATTTGCTAATCTATACGCATTCCCACGTTTATACTTACGCCTTGGTACGAAATCGTAAATTTCGAATCTTTGACCTTAGCGTGATTGTCGGTGTAGTGATAAACAACGCTTCCGAAGAATTTATCGGCATTGTAGCCCACCGCTATCCTAAATGATTTGTAAAATGTAAGTTTAAAACCGGGTGAAATTTTGTTACGCACCAAGCGATATCCTTGAAATTGAAAGCCCAGTCCCACAAGTGCCATACCTGTTATGTATAAATCGTAGGGTAAGACATAGGTATAGGAATAGCCGGGGGCAGCCGCGATGGTGAGAAATCCCCCGGAAGTGAGGGAGTCGATATCGCTGTAATATCTTAACTGTGAGGGAGGTATCAAACTCGAATCCGCCTTTAGGTACGTAAAAGCCATAGCGGCGCCGAGGCTTATTCCACCGGCCGATTTTTTTTGCTTTTCGGTTTGGTAAAGGGCGGCTTTCAACGAAAATTTTCTCGAAAAGACCATGTGTGTCGAGAGCCCGGCATTGGTAATCCTCAGGTCGGGGCGGGTAGGGTAGGGAGTGCCTGTTCTCCACCCTGAAACAAGCTCGTCGGCATTTTCCATGTAAAAACCTTTGTTTCGTACATAGTAAAAATCGAGTCCCCAATTTAAAAACGACATCTGAGTGTTGAGATAGAGATTAAAGGATTTGGTTTTGCCGTAGATATAGTCGTTGGCGGGCATTTTAAACGAAAAGGAAAGTCCGAGACCCTTGTACCGCAGTCCCAGTCCCAAGCGGTTATTCACATTGGGATAGTAGTTTATGTTATTGCCGAATGACCATATATCGCTGATAATGAATTTGTAAACCTTGTAACTGAAAAAAGGGCGCACGGTAAATCGCTGCGTAAACTTGCTCACATAGGCCGGGTCGCGTGACGGGTGCGCAATCATTTTGTAGTATTTGTTGTTGCGTAAAGAATCTAATTTCGATTGAGCCTCTGAAACGTAAGTAGCAGTTGCAAATAACAAAAAGAAAAATATGGACTTCCTCATAGAGGGCAAAGATAATTGTTTTTATTCAATTCCGTAAGCGGATTTACGATAAAATACAAATATCGGGAGGCTCAACTCTTCCTGAACCACTTCCAAATTTCGCCGTACGTCGGTTTTTTGCCATACATCAAAATGCCTGTGCGATAGACCTTTGCGGCAAACCAAGTGGTGAGCAGAAAAGCTCCCACAAGCAAGATAACGGATAAAATCATTTCCGGAATAGGTACTCCGAAGGGCAGGCGTATCATCATGGCAATGGGTGAGGTAAGCGGAAAAACCGACAACCAAAATGCAAGGCTGCCCGCAGGGTCGGAGGCTATGCCTTGCGACATGGCAATGGTGATTATCAGCGGTACGGTGAGCGGCAACATAAATTGCTGGGTGTCGGTTTCGCTGTCAACGGCGGAGCCGATGGCGGCAAAAAGTGCCGAATACATCAGATATCCGAAGAGGAAAAAGAAGAGGAACCCGCTGATTATGACCGGAAAGTTAATGGTGGTAACGGCTTGGATGGCGGTGAGAGTATCCGATTGTTCTATGTCAACTTTAAGAGGGTCGGCAGGATTGACGCTTTGTCCCACCTGCTGAATTTCCCTGATTTTTGCTCCCGTGATTTGGTCGCTGTAGGCCATCTGAAAAGCGGTAACAATACCGAAAGTGAGCAAAACCCAAATAACAAACTGTGTCAGACCCACCATGGCCACGCCCACGATTTTTCCCATCATCAATTGGAAAGGGCGCACCGATGAAATCAATATTTCCACTATTCTGTTGGTTTTTTCCTCAATGACGCCGCGCATCACTTGAGCACCGTACATAAAAATGAAGAAATATATTAGCAGGCCGCCAATCATTCCGAGTATAAAATCGCGCGTAGCCATACTCCTCTCTTCGGTGCCGTCGTCGTTTAATTTTATATTTGCCACCTCGATAGAGCTTTTGACTTTCTCGATAATGTCGGGAGGAACTCCTTCTTTTTTCAGTCGTAACTGCCTCAGGTCGTTATTGATAGAGTTTCTGATATAAGATTCGACAATAAGCCCCGGCTGTTTTTTTGAGAAAATGATAACATGCGAGGGGAAAGTATATGAAGGCTGCGGGATATACAAAATCATGTCGGCGCCGAGTTTGTCGTAGTTTTTCTTGGCATCGGCGATATCCATATTTAGGGTTTTGAATTTTATTTTGTCGCTATCTTTAAAACCTTCGGTGAAAAATCCCGATTCATCAACAATGGCCACGGTTTTAACGCCCGTAGAGATGCTTGCCACAAAGACGGGCACTATCATTACCGAAGCCAAAATAACCGGCCCCAAAAGCGTCATTATGATAAATGATTTTTTTCTGACACGGGTGAGATACTCGCGTTTTATAATGAGCAGAATCTTGTTCATTTTTCGTTGATTTTATTTTCCCTGTTTACTTTTGATATGAAAATTTCGTTCATAGTGGGTATTATCTCGCTGAATTTTATGATGCGTGCATTATTCATAAAAATCTGCAATAACTTATTGGTGTCGTTTTCATCGGGTATTTTGATGCGTGCACTTTTACCCAAAAGCGTGTCCTTGCGACTCAGCACTTTGAAATTATCGGGAATAAAGCTGTCGATACGCTTGTCGAAAGGCCTGTATTCCACTTCGAATATATTGGTGCGGTAACTGTTTTTTATTTCGCTCACTTTGCCTTCCATCACAAGTTTCGATTTGTTAATCAGGGCTATACGGTCGCATATTTCTTCCACCGACTCCATGTTGTGTGTCGAGAAAATTATGGTGGCGCCATTATTTCGCAGGTTTAGAATTTCCTCTTTCAACAGCTTGGCGTTTATGGGGTCGAAGCCACTGAAAGGCTCATCGAAAATCAGCAGTCGCGGATTGTGCAAAATGGTGACTATAAACTGAATTTTCTGCTGCATACCCTTTGATAACTCCTCTACTTTTTTATTCCACCAGCTCATCAGCTCGAATTTCTCAAACCATTGCTTTAGTTTCACCTTGGCGTCTCGCTCGCTAAGTCCTTTCAACATAGCAAGATACACAGCTTGTTCGCCCACCTTCATCCTCTTGTAAAGGCCTCGTTCTTCGGGCAGATAACCTATAATCTCGATATGCCGCCGATTCAGTTTTTCGCCGTCGATGAAAATATCGCCGCTATCGGCACCAATAATCCTGTTGATAATGCGAATGAATGTCGTCTTGCCGGCACCGTTTGGCCCCAGCATACCGAAGATGCTGCCCTGAGGAATTGATAACGAAATGTCATCCAGCGCCTTATGTTCGTTAAACGATTTGTTTATCTTGTCGGCAATCAAAAAGTCCATAGCAAATTATTATATTCGGGCAAAAATATGAATAAAAAGTATGGGGGAGATAAGAAGCTTGTTT
>CAZPGC010000072.1:6303-13619 GCA_964585875.1 uncultured Prolixibacteraceae bacterium
ATAACAAATGGAAAATTCGCCCCGTTAACCGCCAAAATTCCCCTGTTGACATTGTTTATAAAATCTCAAAACTTAATTGCCGATATTTATAATTTGTATCGGTGGCTTTTATATTTTTGCCTTGTTTAATTTAAAAGCCCTAAATTATGATTCAACGTATTCAATCGCTTTGGTTGTTTTTGGTTTTTCTCTCCGGAGCCTTAACGCTCTTTTCTCCTTTGGCACAGTTTCTAACTGATACACAGCCTATTATCCTGCGTGTTTTTAGCGTCGAGGGTGCTGAAGGAATGGGCGGAATACCCAACCCCGCTATCTTGGGTTACCTTGCCGCCGCCCTTGCCGTACTTGGTCTCGGCAATATTTTCCAATTTAAAAATCGCAAGCGTCAGATTAAAATAAATATGCTTACCATGTTGGTGAATATGGCTCTTTTGATTGCCATTTTCGTCATTGCCGATAAAATTGCCGCCCTCGACACCGTAGGCGACAGCTATCAATATCTCTACGGTTCGTATTTTCCCGTTGCCGGCATTTTGTTTTTGATTCTCGCCAACAGAAGCATCAGAAAAGACGAGGCTCTTGTTAGACAATCGGAGCGACTTAGATAATGTTTTTTTTGCCCGCCGTTGCGGGCTTTATTTTTTAATGAAAAAATTATGATTCTGTTTTTTAAAGGTGACAAAACTTATGCGGTGGAAGCCGGAAATTCACTCTCCGCCGCCGATATGGAAAAACTGGAGTGGCTTTTCGGCGGTGCCTCCTATGTCGATGCCCCAAACTTGCAAGGCGTTTTCGTGGGACCGCGCAAAGAGATGATTACCCCCTGGAGTACCAATGCCGTGGAAATCACCCAAAATATGGGCATTGAAGGCATACGAAGGATTGAAGAATTAATCGAGAATTTTGATAAAGAACCTTCCTATGACCCTATGCTTCAGGCAGTTTACCGCAATCCTGCCCAAGATATTTTCAAAATTGACATAGAGCCCGAGCCGGTGAAATACATCGATGACATTGCAGCCTACAACAGCGCCGAAGGTCTTGCTCTCAGCGATGACGAAGTGGAATATCTTAACGATGTCAGCAGGAGAATAGGCCGCAAACTCACCGACAGCGAGGTTTACGGCTTCGCTCAGGTGAACTCGGAGCACTGCCGTCATAAAATTTTCAACGGCTCCTTTGTAATCGAAGGCAAGGAGATGCCCGAGACTTTGTTTTCTTTGATTAAAAAGACTTCGAAAACCAATGTCAACGATATTGTCTCTGCTTATAAGGACAATGTGGCCTTCTTGAAAGGGCCTGTGGTTGAGCAGTTTGCTCCGCGCCGACAAGATAATGCCGACTTTTTTGAACTTAAAGATTTCAATTCTTTGATTTCTTTGAAAGCTGAGACTCACAACTTCCCCACCACCGTTGAGCCTTTCAACGGTGCTGCTACGGGCTCCGGCGGCGAGATACGCGACAGGCTTGCCGGCGGAAAAGGCAGTCTGCCCTTGTCGGGCTCGGCCGTATATATGACTTCCTACCCGCGTTTGGAAGACGACCGCAGGTGGGAGAAAGCTATGGAAGAACGTAAGTGGCTCTATCAGACTCCGTTAGAGATTTTGATAAAGGCCTCGAACGGCGCTTCCGACTTCGGAAATAAGTTCGGACAACCGCTTATCAACGGCAGCCTCTTGACCTTTGAGCACAGCGAAAACAGCTTGCGATACGGTTACGACAAAGTGATTATGCTTGCCGGCGGCATAGGCTATGCCAAGGCTTCCGATGCCGAAAAAGAGGTGCCCCGCAAAGGCGACAGAATTGTGGTTATGGGCGGCGACAACTATCGTATTGGAATGGGCGGCGGCGCCGTTTCGTCGGTGGCTACGGGTGAATTTAACAACGAGATAGAGCTCAACGCCGTGCAGCGCTCCAACCCCGAGATGCAAAAGCGTGTGGCTAACGCCATTAGGGCCATGGTGGAAAGCGACGAGAATCCCATTGTCTCAATCCACGACCACGGTGCCGGCGGACATCTCAATTCTCTGTCGGAATTGGTGGAAGCCACGGGAGGAAAGATAGAAATGGATAAACTGCCTGTGGGCGACCCGACTCTCTCGGCAAAAGAAATTATCGGTAACGAATCGCAAGAGCGCATGGGCTTGGTAATTAGTCCCGATGACCTGAAAGTGCTGGAGAAAGTGTCGGCGCGCGAGAGGGCTCCCCTTTACGATGTGGGAGAGATAAGCGGTGATATGCACTTTAGTTTTGAGCGCGAAAACGGCGAAAAACCCATTGATTTAGAACTCGGTTATCTCTTTGGCAAACCGCCCCGCACTGTCCTTACCGATGTTTACGTAAAAAGAGAGTTTAAGGCTGCAGACTTTGATGAAAGCCTGATAATCAATTATATAAAAGACCTTTTAAGGCTTGAGGCCGTGGCTTGCAAAGACTGGCTCACCAATAAAGTGGACCGCTCGGTGACGGGCAAAGTAGCCCTTCAGCAATGTGCCGGTGCTATTCAACTGCCTGTTAACGACTTGGGGGTTATGGCTCTCGACTACCGCGGCAAAGCGGGTATAGCCACTTCCGTCGGACATGCTCCCGTGGCTGCTTTGGTTGACGAAAAGGCGGGCTCGAGGCTTTCCATTGTCGAAGCGCTTACCAATATCGTTTGGGCTCCTCTGCAAAAAGGACTCAAGTCGGTTTCCCTGTCGGCCAACTGGATGTGGCCTGCCAAAAACGAGGGCGAAAACGCACGGCTCTACAATGCCGTCAAGGCCGTTAGCGACTTCGCCATAGAGCTTGGAATAAACATTCCCACCGGAAAAGACTCGCTTTCCATGGCTCAGAAATACGATGACGGCATTGTTTATTCACCGGGCACGGTTATAATTTCTGCAGCAGCGGAAGTATCGGATATTAAGAATGTTATAACACCTGTTCTAAAGGAAAACTTGAATAGTGAGATTTTTTATATCGATTTCTCAAACGGCGATTTTGCTTTGGGTGGCAGCAGCTTTTCACAGTTGCACAATGCCATAGGAGGCCCTGTTGCCGACGCTCCGGATGCCGCCTATACGGCACGTGCTTTCCAAGCTGTCCAAGAGCTGATTAACGACAATCTTATACTTGCGGGTCATGACATTTCGGCGGGCGGTCTTGTAACGGCTCTTCTCGAAATGGCTTTCCCCACCGTGAATACCGGCCTCGATATCACTCTCGATAAAATCGGCGAAAAAGATTTTGTCAGAGTTCTTTTCAGTGAAAAACCCGCCGTTTTGGTGCAAACGGCAAATTCCCGTGAGCTGATGGCTGTGCTGGACAAACACAATGTAAAATATGCCTCGGTAGGTTCTGTCAATGGCGAAGCAAAACTGAATATTACCAATTTCGAAAAGAGTATTTCGCTCGATATCAGCGAGATGCGTGATGCGTGGTATAGGACGTCTTATTTGTTCGATCGCCGGCAGACTGCGGGCACTTTGGCCGAAAAGCGTTTTGAAAACTATAAGAAACAAGCCTTGAGCTATCGCTTTCCTTCGCACTTTACGGGCAAACTGAAAGATGCCGTTCCCGAGCTTGCAAAGCGTCCCGTCGCTGCCATAATCAGGGAAAAAGGCGTTAACGGCGACAGGGAAATGGCATGGTCGCTTTATCAGGCCGGCTTTGCCGTCAAAGACGTGCATATGACGGATTTGATTAACGGAAGGGAAGACCTGTCGGCTGTCAACATGATAGTTTTTGTGGGTGGTTTCTCCAACTCCGACGTGCTCGGCTCTGCCAAAGGCTGGGCGGGAGCTTTTCTTTATAATCCCAAGGCTAAGGAAGTTCTGGATAAATTCTATGAACGTGACGACACGCTTAGCCTCGGCGTTTGCAACGGCTGTCAGCTTATGGTGGAGCTCGGTTTGGTCAATCCCGACCACGAATTGAAGCCTCGTATGTTGCACAACGATTCGCAAAAATTCGAGTCGGCTTTTCTGAATGTGGATATTCAAGAGAGCAACTCGGTTATGCTTAAAACGCTGCAAGGCAGCAGGTTGGGGATATGGGTGGCTCACGGCGAGGGGAAATTCGATTTGCCCTACGACGAGAGCGCATACGACATTCCTTTAAAATATGCTCATGCCGAATATCCCGGCAATCCCAACGGCTCGGAATACAATGCGGCGGCAATTTGCTCTTCCGACGGTCGCCATTTGGCCATGATGCCGCACTTGGAAAGAGCGATTTACAGCTGGCAGTGGGCCGATTATCCCCAAGGCCGCAACGACGAAGTCAGCCCTTGGATAGAAGCTTTTGTAAACGCCCGTAATTGGATAGAAAACAAATTATAGCATGTTTGACGTTTCATCTCCCATAAGCAGCAATTATTTCACCGATGTGGATTTCAGCCACCTGATGTATCAGCGGGTGAACAAAATCCTTTTGCTGTGCAGCCACTACGACGCTTTTATGCTCGAAGAAGACGGCCGCATCGAGGAGCAGATTTTTAACGAATACGTCCAACTCAACCTGCGTTATCCGCCGCAATTTATTCAGGTGTCAACTGCCGAAGAGGCTTTCAAGGTTTTGAAAGAAGAACATATTGATTTGATTATTAACATGTTGAGCGTTGGCGGTATGGACCCCTTTGAACTCTCGAGGCAGATAAAATCCAAATATGAAAGCATACCGCTTGTGCTTTTGACACCTTTTTCAAGAGAGATATCACTCAAACTTGAAAAAGAAGACCTCTCGGCCGTTGACTACGTTTTCAGCTGGCTCGGTCATGCCGATTTGCTTTTGGCTATCGTAAAACTTATCGAGGATAAAAATAACGCCGATTACGACATAAACGAGATTGGCGTTCAGTGCATTATCCTTGTGGAAGACTCGGTGCCTTTTTATTCGAGCTACCTGCCCAATATTTACAAAATCATCATTACGCAGGCCAAATCTTTTATGTCGGAAGGGCTCAACGAGCATCAGAAAACCATGAGAATGCGCGGGCGTCCCAAGATTTTATTTGCAAAAAATTATGAAGAGGCAGTGGCTCTTTTCAACAAATTCAAGCATAATTTGCTCGGCGTTATCTCCGACATAAGCTACGAAAGGGAAGGCGTAAGAGATGATTATGCAGGCTTAAACCTCTGTAAATTAGTGCGTAGCGTTGACAAGTCCCTTCCATTTTTATTACAGTCGTCCAATAAAGACAACAAAGTTTACGCCGACAAACTGCATGCGGGATTTATTCATAAAAACTCAAAGACCCTGCTGCCCGAGTTGAAACGCTATCTGATGGACCACCTGGCTTTCGGCGATTTTATTTTTATAAATCCCAAAACGGGCGAGGAAGTGGCGCGCGCCAAAGATTTAAAAGACCTTCAGGAAAAGGTTATGCAGGTTGATGATGAAGTGCTTAGGTTTCATGCCGGCCGCGACCATATCTCCAAATGGCTGAGAGCCAGGGCTTTGTTCCGTATTGCCAACATGTTCAGATATCTTCGTCCCGAGCATTTTAAAAATACCGATGATGTGCGGAAGTTTATTTACGACGCTTTGTCGGGCTACAGGAAGAATACCGGACGGGGTATCATAGCCAAATTTTATCGCGCCAATCCCGAAGAATATGCCATGTTTTCACGCATGGGCGACGGCTACATCGGCGGCAAAGCACGTGGTTTGGCCTTTATCGATTTGCTATTGAAAAAGCATAATTTCCACTCCAAATACAAAGGGGTTTACATTTCCATTCCGCGCACGGTGGTCATTTCCACTGATTATTTCGACGAGTTTATGGAGAAAAACAATCTCTTGGAATTGGCTCTCGCCATAGATGACGACGAAATAATTTTGGAAGAATTTACCAAGGCAAAATTGCCTGTGGGACTTCTTAAAGACCTCTATCGCTACTTGGAAATAAGCAACAAGCCCATAGCGGTGCGCTCGTCAAGTCTTTTGGAAGACTCTCATTATCAGCCCTTTGCCGGCATTTATTCCACCTTTATGGTTCCTTATTTCGATGATATCGATAAAAACCTGAGAAATCTTGCGGCAGCCATAAAAAGCGTTTATGCCTCGGTGTATTTCAAAGTTTCCAAGGCTTATATGACCGTTACCAAAAATATGATTGACGAGGAAAAAATGGCCGTGGTGCTCCAGCAGGTTTGCGGCACCACCGTCAACGGCGAATATTTTATGCCCACTTTTTCGGGAGTAGCCCGCTCCTTGAATTATTATCCAGTGGGTGATGAGAAACCCGAGGACGGGGTTGTGGAACTAGCAGTGGGTCTCGGCAAGCATATCGTTGACGGTCAGGGATATAACCTTCGTTTCAGCCCCGCTAATCCGCGTAAGATTTTACAGCTTTCAATGCCTTCCTTAGCCCTGAAAGACACCCAAAAGCATTTCTACGCTTTGAATATCAATCCTGATGTTTACGTTACCAATCGCGACGATTTCAACCTTGTAAAAAAATCCGTAAAGGAATTGCCGCTGACAAGGCCGTTCAAAATGCTGCTCTCGTCGTTCGATTTTCACTCCAATATGATTCGCGACACCTACAACGGTGAGGGGCGACCCATTGTAACTTTCTCACACATACTGAAATACGACAAGATTCCTCTTGCCGAAATCATCAAAGACGTTTTGAAAATGGGGGAGGAGGCCATGAACAACCCCGTGGAGATAGAGTTTGCCGTTCAGATTCCGGAAAATCCCTCCGAAGATGTGGCCCTCAGCCTCTTACAGATTCGTCCCATTGTGGAGTCGGGGCTGCAACAGGATATAAACCTGGGGGAAATAAAAACCGAAGACTGTATTTTGATTAGCGAATCGGCCATTGGCAACGGCTTTATTGCAGGAGTCAGAGACATTGTTTACGTTAAACAAGAAAGCTACGACCCTTCGAAAAATGTGGAGCTGGCCTCTGTTATAGCCAATATCAACGATAATTTGGAGGAAGACGAAAACTATATTTTGATAGGTCCCGGCAGGTGGGGCTCCAGTGACCCGTGGCTTGGCATTCCGGTGTCGTGGCCGCAGATTTCCAAGGCGAGGGTTATTGTGGAATCGAGCCTCGAAAACTATCACGTTGACCCCAGCCAAGGCACACATTTTTTCCAAAACCTGACTTCATTCCACGTGGGTTATCTCACTATCAATCCGCATATTAACGACGGTTACCTCGACCTTGATTTTCTAAGCCACAACAAAAGAGTGATGTATGAAGACCAGTTTGTGCGCCACATTCGTTTGAGTGATGAGGCCAAGATTTTAATAGACGGCAAAATCGGCAAAGCCGTGATTTACAAACCCGGATATCATCCTTCACCGGCAGGTCTAAATGA
>CAZPGC010000073.1:0-13260 GCA_964585875.1 uncultured Prolixibacteraceae bacterium
AACATTTACAAAAGTAAACTTATTGATATTCAGCATTTCGCAAGCCTCGTACTTGTCGTTTTTTATAAGCCACCGTGAAAAATATATAGTTTTCTAAGAGACACTATATAGCCACGAATGCACGAATAAATTTTCATTCGTGCATTCATGGCTTTTTTAATTTTTTGTGGGCGAGCCGGTGCCGGCTAATTACTTTTGGGAAAACAATATTCAGTGTCTCTTAAGTCCCTACACCAAAGGTCATAGCCTCACTACCAATCCGCCTTGAATTATCGATTTGGTGGCGCCTATTTCAACATAAGCTCCCAAGAAATCGGTGAAAAAATAACGTGCTCCCACGGAAAATTCCAATCCGAGAGGCAAGAGTACCGGTACTTTTGTGCTGTTGTTGGCATCATAAACCGTCAAATTCTGTGCGCGATATCCCAATCCGCCTCCGGTATATAGGTCGAGGCTGTTCTCGGTATAAAAATGCCAGTTGAAACGAATGTTGAAAGCAAGGGACGAATAGTCGAATCCCGCCTCGTATGTTGAGCCGAGAGAGTCGTAATTTGTTTTTAAACCTGCCGAAACATAATTAATGGAGATGCCTACTCCGAAGCGGTTACTCATGGCATACTCGAATTTGGCATGAATAGGTCCTAAAGATTTTGTGCTGATTACATTATAAGCGGCTGAGGTAAAATAGGTTAAGTTCTTAGGGAAATTCGGAGCACCATAGCCGAAGCTGAAAATAATATTCCCCTGGTCGAAATCGCTACCTCCGGCCGTTTTTTTCGGTGAAGGCAAACCGTTTAAGCCTTCGGCATTTACCGAAACCGCAAATGCAATAGTAAGAATTGTAAAAAGTAATTTTCTCATGATAAAAGTGATTAAGGTTAATAAATAAAATATCAATTTTTATAAAATCATAAATCGTTCCAAAAGTAATGATTTATTTAACATTAACCGGAAAATTTATCATACTATGAAAAATTAAATCACAACTCCCTGACATCCAAGAATATACCCGATTCAAATTCCACGGCTTTTTCGAAGGCTCTGTCCAAAAGAGCAGCAGCCTTGTAAGGGTCGGGCATGGCTTCGGTGCCGCGAGCTTTCTGCAAGCGTGCAATTGCCGGAAACTCGTCGCCGGTATCCAAGGAGGAGATGTATTCCTGCATTTTGGTATCCACCAGTCCCGGAGCAATGGCCGAGAAATGTATCTCGGGATTTTCGGCGGCATATGTTTTTATGAGCATATTCAGTGCGGCTTTGGAAACAGAATATGGTCCCCAGCCGGCGCTGCCGTTTTTGGCCGCCCCCGAGGAAATGGCCGCCACGCGTTTTACCTTTGCTTTTGTCCTCAATATGAGGTCTATTATTATTTTGTTGGCCCAAACGTTTATGTTCATCAGCTCTTTTATTTCCAAAATTCCTTGATTTTCAAACCTGTCGATTCTGCCCAGAATACCCGAATTGAGAATCACCAAATCTATGTTTTTGTTGTTTGTGAAATACTCGCAAAAAAAACCGTCGCTTTGGTCGAAATCCGTCAGGTCCAACAAATTATCGTCATAGTTTTCATATTTACGCAGCTTTGCGTTTCCCCTTCGGCTTATGCCCGTGACTTCATATCCGCGGCGGCAATAAAAATCGGCCAATCCTTCTCCTATTCCGGAGCTTGTCCCCGTGATAACTATTTTCATTGTTTGTGTTTTTGAATTTGAATTCACAAAGTTAAACTTTAATTCTCTATCTTTGCTCCCATGCGAAGGATATTTTCAAAATATGTGGAAGAGCTGGCAAAAGCCAACGATGATGTTGTTTTCGTAACAGGTGACTTGGGTTTCAACGCCTTCGAAAATCTGAAAAAAACTCTCGGTGAACGCTTTATCAACGCCGGTGTTGCCGAGCAGTCAATGGTCTCAATGGCGGCGGGTTTGGCCTCGCAAGGTCACAGGGTTTTTGTTTACAGCATAGCTCCTTTTCTAGTTTACAGAGCCTTGGAACAAATTCGCAACGACGTTTGTTTTCACAAGATGCCTGTTTTTTTGGTGGGCAACGGCGGCGGTTACGGCTACGGCATAATGGGCTCTTCGCATCACGCCCTCAGCGACTTGGCCGTTATTTCGAGTCTGCCCGACATCAGGGCTTACATCCCGGCCTTTAACGACGACGTAAAAACGGCGATGAATAAAATAATGCAAGAAAAAAACCCCGCCTATTTGCGATTGGGTTTGGGCAAAGATTTTGACAGTCCCTCCGCGGAATTTAATGTATTCAGGAGGATAAAGGCCAATCCTATAGCCGAACTGACGGTGGTGACGGCCGGCCCTATAGCATGGAATATCATTGAAGCTCAGGGGTTTAACGATATTTCCCGCTTTGTGGATGTTTTTACCGTTAATGCTTTGCCTTTCGATGATTTTTCCGATGAATTGGAGCTGAGCTTACGCAAAACGGGACGCCTTCTCGTGGCCGAAGAGCATGTGCAACAGGGAGGGGCGGTTTCCGCAATTCTGATGAAGGCCATGGAGAAAGGAATTAAGATTTCGGTTTTCAAAAGTCGCAACGCCGTAAACTACCCCGACAATACCTATGGCGACCAAGCTTATCACCAAAGATTGTCGGGTCTTGACGGAGAAACATTGATGAACGACATAAGATCACTTTTATCAAAATGAAGTTGTCAATAGTAATTCCTGCCTATAACGAGGAAGAAAATTTGCCGGATTTGCTGGCGCAAATCCGCAAGTTGAAAATCGATGGTTTTCAGATTGAAACAGTTGTGGTAAACGACAATTCTTCCGACGGCACCGCTGATGTGGTGCGGCGCTTTGGGGTGGAAATGATAGATTTGCCTGTAAATCTCGGCATTGGCGGTGCCGTTCAAACAGGGATGATTTACGCCTTGCAAACGGGTGCCGATTTCGCCGTGCAGGTTGACGGCGACGGTCAGCATCCTCCCCGGGAGATTGCCAAACTTTTGGCTGAGGCGCGTCAAAGTGCCGCCGACGTCGTTGTCGGCTCGCGTTTTATCGACAGGAAGGGTTTTCAGTCTTCGGGCATGCGCCGGGCGGGAATTAAATATCTGCGCCTTGTCATAAAGATGCTCACCGGCCTCGACATAAGCGATTCTACATCTGGTTTCAGGCTTTACAACCGCAGAGCTCTCGAAGCCATTAAGGAATATTACCCCGACGAATATCCTGAGCCCGAAGCCATTATCTATTTTTACAAAAAAGGCTTAAAAATAAAAGAAACACCCGTGGTGATGGAAGACAGGCGCGGCGGCAAAACTTCAATTTCGTTTTTCAATTCTATTTATTACTTTTGGAAAGTCAGTTTGGCAATATTTTTCAGTTACCTAAAATCATAATCGTGGAGCATTATTTTTCAAACCGGATACAAATCATAGCCATAGTGGTCAGCTTGGCATTTTTGGTCTATATCGGCCGCTTGATAATCAAGGGGAAACTGCGTGAAGAATACGCCATTTTCTGGGTCGTTACCACAATAATATTAATAGTTTTTGCCTTTTGGAGGCGGGGTATCGACTTGTTTGCCAAGATGTTGGGTGTTTATCTGGCGCCCAATCTCGTCTTTACGGCAGCCATTTTTGCAATTTTGATTTATCTTTTACATCTGTCGATTGTGGTATCGAAACTTCATGAGAAAAACAAAATATTAGCCCGTAAGTTGGCCTTGCTTGAAAAACAAATGGAGAAAAATTCGAGGGAAAAAGAAAAAAACGACAAAGATGACAAGGCGCGACAAGATATATAAGGAAGCAAAAGTTTTCGGGCGCTATATTATTAATAAGGAGGTTAGCCTCCTTGCCGCCCAACGTTATGCCGAAGGACTTGAGCGCTTGGGCTATAATTTTGAAAACAAGATAGTTGACAAGGTTGTAAAAAAACCTTTCTTGCTGCCTTTTTACGATGCGGCCTTGGCTTTTTCGCATCGCGACCATATTTTGGAGAAAAAACTGCTGTTGATGTTTGCCGTTTTGGAAACCATGCCCGAATACAGCGATGTTTTTTTGGCGCGAAAACGTTCGGGTTTTTATGCCTTTGTTATAGTGTTTACGGGAGTTTCAGCACTTTTCAAACTACTTGTCGGTAAGCTTTTTTTAAGCACGGAAAAATTTAAGTAAAACAATACTAAAATATTGTATTTTTGCCGCCGACTTCCGGTGCATTGCTATTCAATTTAATTTTATTAATAAATCAAAATTAATTACTTATGGAAAAGTATTTAGACTTAGTTAAGACCATGCTTGTTGAGTACGGTCCGAAATTAATCGGAGCATTGGTTGTTTTGTTTGTTGGTCTTTGGATTATCAAAGCACTCAACAGGTCAATCAAAAAACTGATGTTGAAATCGAAAATGGACGATTCACTCGTCCCGTTTCTTTCAAGCCTTATCGGTGCACTTCTGAAAGTGTTGTTGATTATTTCCGTAATGGGAATGATTGGCATCGAGATGACCTCCTTTATTGCTATTTTAGGTGCTGCCGGTCTTGCCGTCGGTATGGCACTCAGCGGCACTTTGCAAAATTTGGCAGGCGGAGTCATGATTTTAATCTTCAAGCCCTTTAAAGTGGGCGATTTTATTGAAGCTCAGGGTTATATGGGCGTTGTTAAAGAAATTCAAATTTTCAACACTATCCTGACCACCCCCGACAATCGTAAGATTATCATCCCCAACGGTGGCCTCAGTGCCTCTTCCATGGTTAACTATTCGGCTATGGAAACTCGTCGTGTTGATTTCACTTTCGGCATCGGTTACGGTGACGATATTGACAAAGCACGCGAAGTTATCCTGGGCGAAATCAACAAGTTACCCTATGTTCTTAAAGATCCGGAGCCTTTCGTGATGGTTGGCGAATTGGCCGACAGCTCGGTGAATTTCACAACCCGCGTTTGGGTAAAAGGCGAAGACTATTGGACTTGTTTCTTCGAGCTTACCGAAAACGTTAAGAAGGCCCTCGACGCCAACAATATCAGCATTCCTTACCCCCAAACGGATGTACATTTATTCAACGAAAAATAAAAGCTTAAACCAATAATTTTTCACCGGCGCCGGCCATGGCCGGCGCCGGATATTTTTAATCAAAAAACAAAAAATTTCTAACTATGAAAAAATTTCTATTTTTTGCGGCATTACTTGCCATTACAAGCGGTGCGTTTGCACAAAAAGACACATCTTACTGGAAAACAGACGGATTGATTGGTCTGAAATTTTCGCAGAGCGGCTATAAAAACTGGGCTGCCGGTGGTGAGAACTCCCTTTCGGGATTGGCAAGTTTCAAATGGCATCCCGTTTACACAAAGGGCAAATTGTCGTGGGAAAACCTTTTCCTTGCCGACCTCGGATTTTTGATGCAAGGAAGAGATGACGCCAAAAAAACCGACGACCGTTTGGAATTAAACACAAAATTGGGTTACAAAGCATCCGAATTTTGGTATTATTCCATGCTTTTCAATTTTAAGACTCAGTTTTTGAAAGGTTATAACTACGAGCCCGACACGCCGGTTTATATTTCAAATTTCATGGCTCCGGCCTACATCAAGTTGTCTCTCGGTATGGATTACAAACCCAACAAAAACTTCAGCTTGTTTCTCTCACTCTTGACAGCTCGCTGGACCATTGTAAAAGACCAGTATTTGGCTGACTACGGCGCCTTCGGTCTCACTCCCGCCGAACGCGATACCGCCGGAAATGTTATCTCTCCCGCTTCAAGAGTAAGGTTTGAGGCAGGTGCTTTCCTGCGTTTTGCCTATTCCAAAGAGATAATGAAAAACATCGTGTTTATGACCAAATTGGAGCTCTTTTCCAACTATTTGAAAAATCCGCAAAACATTGATGTTGACTGGGAAGTAAATATCAATTTCAAAATCAACGAATATTTCAACGCCTCCATCAACACTCATTTGATTTATGACGACGACATATTGATAGGTGTTGACGAAAACAACGACGGAAGTATCGACTACTACGGACCTCGTACACAGTTTAAAGAAGTGTTGGGACTCGGTATAGTTTATGTATTTTAAGAAACGGCAGTAATTGTTTTCATATTAATATTAAACGCCGGTATTGCAGTAATGCAATATCGGCGTTTTTTTTGTATATAAAATCAAGAAATTCAGGGTGTTAAAGCTTTTATGCCGACAAAGAACATTATTGTTAATTTTGTGCCATGATTATTAAAGAAATACGGCTTCTTTTGGCAAAAGATTTCAAACTCGAATTAAAGCAGTCTTACACCTTGAACAGCATTCTGCTATATGCCTTTTCTACGGTGTTTATCAGCTATCTCTCGTTCGAAGGCAGCATCGACGGAGCCACGTGGAATGCTTTGTTTTGGATAATCCTGCTCTTCACGTCGATAAATGCAGTTGTGAAGAGCTTTGTGCAGGAAAGTCCGGCACGACACCTTTATTATTATACACTCACAGGACCGCAAGCCGTTATTATCTCCAAAATTATTTACAACAGCATTTTGATGCTGACCATCACCTTAATCACCTTTTTGTTCTATGTGTTTTATCTTGGAAATCAAATAAATAACTATCCGCTATATCTTTCCGCATTGGTATTCGGCTCTTTGGGTTTCGCCTCGCTGCTGACCATGGTGTCGGCCATTTCGTCGCGTTCCAATAACAATTTCGGGCTGATGGCAATTCTTAGTTTTCCCATCATTTTGCCCATGCTGATGACGGTGATAAAGGTGAGCAAATCGGCTTTGGCGGGAGCGGCGGAGAATCCCGCTGCATGGAAATACATCGGCGTTTTGGCTTTGCTCAACGTGATAGTTATCATTTTGGCTTATTTGTTATTTCCTTACCTTTGGCGAGAATAAAATCGAAGTAAATGAAACAGGGTTTTTGGAAAATTTTGTCAATAGTTTTGTTGCTTTATGCAATCGTAGCCGGCTTTACCGTTGAGGTGCCGCACACAAATATCGGCGAAACCATGCGTAACGTCTTTTTTCATGTGGGTATGTGGTTTGCCATGATTGCCATTTTCACACGCTCTTTCATAGCTTCGCTGAAAAATCTCAACAGCGGTGACCTGCTGCGCGATAACGAGGCTGCCGAGTCGGCTAAAACAGGTTTGTTTTTCGGCTTTCTCGGCATTATCACAGGCATGACATGGGCATCCTTCACTTGGGGAAAACCCTGGGCAAACGACCCTCACCTCAACGGTGCGGCCATCAGCATCATTATTTACTTTGCCTATTTTATTCTGCGTTCGTCCATCGACGACGAGCATAAAAGAGCCAGAGTGTCAGCTGTTTACAACATATTTGCCTTTGTGCTTCTGATAGTGCTTGTGGGTGTTATGCCTCGCCTTTCGTCCGACACGCTGCACCCGGGAAGTCAGGATGGAAATCCGGCTTTCGGCGATATGGATGCCACCATGCGTTATGTTTTTTATCCCGCACTTGCCGGCTGGGTGATGCTCGGCCTCTGGGTTACAAACCTGCGTGTGAGAATTAAAAAGATAGAATTCGAATTGGAAAACCAAGAAATCAATTGATATGGAAGAAGGAAAACTTTTTGTGGTAATCATCGTTTTGTCAATAATTTTAACAGGCATTGCCGTTTATCTGTTTTTTCTCGATAAAAAAATCAGAAAAATAGAAGACCGAGTGGACTCCGATAAAACCAAAGACAAGTCTGCTGAAAATTAATTAGTTATGAAAAAATCGCACATAATTTTAATAATAGTTTTGGCGGTGGCCATAGGCGCCGTGGTAAGTCTGGTGAGCGACCCGCGCACCTACGGCGATTTTGCCCTTGCCGCCAAACATCCCGATAAAAATTACGAGATAATAGGCACTCTCGACACTCTTTCGCCTGTGGTTTACAATCCTTTGAAAAATGCCGACCAATTCAGTTTTTTTATGTATGATAAAAATAACGAGCGTCGTAAAGTGGTGGTTTCCAAGCCCAAACCACAGGATTTCGAAAAGTCGATACAGGTGGTTGTGGGCGGTATGATGAAAGGGGATGTGTTTCAAGCTGATCGCATTTTGCTGAAATGCCCCTCGAAATACGAGAGCCAAGGCCCCGCACAGATTAAAACCGAAAAACCGCAATAGGCTTCCTCAACATAGCCCTCGGCAACTTATTTTGTTTTTTGGTGTCAAATATTGGCAAGCGCCGGCGCAGGGCAAAAAAGATTTAAGAAGACTTAATATTCTTTCAAAGCCCTTTATGCTTACTTTTGCAAACCAAAAGAGATTAGATGAGAAGAATTTTGTTTTTAGTCGGATTTGTTTTTGTGTGGTCAATGGCAAGTGCCACACATAACCGCGCCGGTGAAATCACCTTCGAGCACGTCTCCGGTTTCACATACAAAATCACCATTCTCACCTATACCTATTCACCGAGTCCGGCCGACCGCCCCACGCTTGAGGTTGATTGGGGTGACGGCTCCACTTCTATCGTTAACCGTTACAAAAAGCAATTTATTGGCAACCTCACCAATATGAATCTCTATTCGGGCACGCATACCTATGCGGGCAACGGCAACTTTATTATCAGCGTGGAAGACCCCAACCGAAACGGCGGCGTAACAAATATACCCAACTCTATAAACACCCCGTTTTATATTGAAACAGAGCTTGTTATAAATCCTTTCATCGGTGTTAACAATTCGGTAAAACTGCTGAATCCGCCCATTGACAACGGCTGTGTGGGTTCTCCTTTTTTGCACAACCCCGGAGCCTACGACCCCGACGGCGACAGTCTGTCTTACGCTTTGGCGGTATGCAAAGGTGCCGGCGGCAATAACATTCCGGGCTATAGTTTTCCCGCCGCTTCGCATTCTTTCGGCATCGACCCCATAACGGGAACCCTCACTTGGGACAGCCCGATAATGCAAGGCGAATACAACGTGGCAATTATCATTTACGAATGGCGCCACGGTCTTTTGATAGGCAGCGTCAGACGCGATATGCAAATTACCATTGCATCGTGCAACAACAATCCGCCGGTGTTGAATCTAATTCAAGACACCTGTGTGGAAGTGGGACATGGTTTTTCCACAATAATTTCTGCAACAGATGTTGACAACAATATGATAAAACTCACGGGCACCGGCGGCCCCTTGGTGCAGACAAACAGTCCGGCAATTTTCAACCAACCCACATACGGTATAGGTTCCGTAAGCTCCGTTTTCAGTTGGACACCCCTTTGCGAGCATGTGAGAAAGCAGCCGTATCAAATGGTTTTCAAGGCTCAAGATGACGGCTCTCCCGTAAACCTTGTAGATATTAAAACGCTGAGAATCAAAGTTGTGGCGCCGGCGCCAAAGAACCTTACGGCTACGGCACAAGGAAACAGCATCACTCTGAAGTGGAACAAACACTCTTGCCCGCAAGTGAAGCGTTACGATATATACCGCCACAACGGATACATAGGCTACATACCTTCGACCTGCGAAACCGGCGTGCCCGCTTGGACAGGTTATGTAAAAATAGGCAGCACCAACTCCATCAACGACACAACATATTTTGACAACAACAACGGTTACGGCCTTGTGCACGGCAACGACTATTGCTACATGGTGGTGGCCCTCTTCCCCGACAGCGCCGAAAGCTATCCCTCGCTCGAAGCCTGTGCAAGCCTGTCGAAAGATGTGCCCGTGATTACTCATGTAACTGTTGACAGCACCGACGCCGCCAAGGGAAAGATAACTTTAAAATGGTCGAAGCCCTCGGAACTCGACACCAACAAGGTGCCCGGCCCCTATAAATACCTTATCTATCATGCCGCGGGAAAGGGCAACGGCAATTTTACCCTTATCGATTCGCTCAACGGAATGAACGATACCGTTTACCAAGTCGAAAACCTGAACACCCGCGATATGGAGCATAACTTCAGAGTGGATTTTTACACCGATATGCCCGGCAATCGCTTTCTGATAGGCGAAACACAGGTGGCTTCTTCCGTTTATATCAATCCCGTTCCTAAAGATAAAAGGCTGATTATCAATTGGGACGAATTTGTGCCTTGGGGAAACTACGACTATGTGGTTTACAAACAAAACAGCAGCGGTATTTTCGATTCCATAGGTCATACCTCCAAGCAATTTTACGTGGATTCCAATTTGATAAACGGGCAAACATATTGCTACAAAATAAAAAGCGTGGGAGAATACAGCTCCAATAATTTCACTCGCCCGCTGATAAACTATTCGCAGATAAAATGCGGCACTCCCGTGGATAACGAGCCGCCCTGTCCTCCCGAGCTCACCGTTAAAACCGACTGCCGGCAGGTAGAAAACACCGTAACTTGGAACGATATCCGGCGCAGTTGCGGAAAAGATTTTGCTCGATATACGCTCTACTACCGGCCAACGCTCACTTCCGATTTGGTTCAGATTTACAGCACCGGAATAGCCACCGATACCGTTTTCATTCACTCGGGAATGAGCTCTGTGGCAGGCTGTTACAGCATTACGGCCACCGATTCCAACGGCAACGTCAGCGATTTCTCCGTTGAAGTTTGCGTTGATATCGACAGTTGCCGACCCTACAGGCTTCCCAACGTTTTCACACCTAACGGCGACGGCTATAACGACCTCTACCGCCCTTATCCTTACGACTTTGTGGAAAAAATAGACCTCACCATTTATAACCGTTGGGGCACTCCCGTTTTCACCACACACGACCCCGACATCAATTGGGACGGCAAGGATATGAACTCAAAAAAAGATTGCAGCGAAGGCGTTTATTTTTATGTTTGCGTCGTTTACGAACAAAGCCTTGAAGGTCTTAAAAAGAGGGACATCAAGGGAACGATAACTTTATTCAGAAATTAAATTCAAAAGAAAATGTTTACGGGAATAGTAGAAGCAATGGGAAAAGTCGTGTCGGTGGAGCGCGACAGAACCAACATTAATTTCACCATAGAAACTCCTATAACACAAGAACTTAAAGTCGATCAGTCGCTGGCACACGACGGTGTATGCTTAACGGTGGTTGAGGTTGACAAAGAAAAAAACCGCTATGTGGTGACGGCCATTGACGAGACTTTGGAAAAAACTTGCCTCAGGGAATGGAAACCCGGCTATGAAGTAAATCTGGAGCGCTCCATGAGCATGGAAAACCGTTTCGACGGGCACATCGTTCAAGGGCATGTTGACCAAACCGCTGTTTGCGAGAAGGTTACGGAAGAAGACGGCAGCTGGCGGTTTTATTTCAGCTACGACCCCTCTAAAAACAACATCACCGTTGAAAAAGGCTCCATCTCAGTCAACGGCGTAAGCCTTACCGTGGTTGACTCCGAAGAAGGCATGTTTTCGGTAGCCATAATTCCTTACACTTACGAAAACACCAACTTTCACAACTTTAAAAAAGGCACGGTGGTAAATATCGAGTTTGATATTTTCGGGAAATATGTGGCAAGATTGATGGAGCAATATTTAAAGCAAAAAGGGATGTGATTTTTATTTAGAACAAACATAATACGGTCATGCTCAATGAATTAAATGAGCCGAAACCTTTTTGGGGAGGAGCTTGGACAGAGAAAAAATTAGATGCTTTTGAGAAGTATGTAAATGCGTATTTAACAATAATGGACAAAAACCCTTATTGGAAAACAATATATTTTGACGCTTTTGCCGGCAGTGGAGATAGGGATGTGCAAAATGAGGAAATATTTAAACAATTATCAATTTTACCGGAGCAAGAATTTGTTTACAAAGGAGCTGCCGAGAGAGTCGTTTCAATGAAAAAGAAATTTGATTGGTATTATTTCATTGATAGTGATAAAAAATCGGTTTCTTCGCTAAAAAATAAATTGGAATTAATTTTCCCAGAACGTAAAAAGTCTTTTGTTTTCAGAGTTTCTGACAGTAACGACGAATTAATAAAACTGTCTAAGGCTTTGAAAGAAAAGAAATTAGCCTCGTTGATTTTTTTAGACCCCTTTGGAATGCAAATAAAATGGGATGCCATAAAAGCCCTAAAAAACACGAAAAGTGATATCTGGATTTTGATTCCCACAGGAGTTATAGTAAATAGGTTGCTGGATAAAAAAGGAGAATTAAAGCATATTAAAAAGCTTGAAAGTTTTTTCGGAATGAGAGAAGAAGAGATTAGAAAGTTTTTTTACAAGTCTCAAAAACGATTAAATTTGTTTGGACAAGAGGATGAGATGTTAGCAAAGGTGATGAGCCCTATTCAAAAAATAGCTGACTTATACATCAAAAATTTATCGCAAATATGGAAACATACGATTGAGACACCATTGGTTTTGGAGAATAACAACGGCACGCCAATTTTTCATTTTGTCTTTGCATCAAATAACAAAACGGCGGTTGAAATAGCTCAACAAATTATTAAAAGTGTATAAGCATGAAAACCACTAAGATAGAATGGACGGAGCAAACATGGAATCCCTCTGTGGGATGTTCAAAGATAAGTGCCGGTTGTGCAAATTGTTATGCAAAAGTTATGGCTCGAAGACTCAAAGCAATGGGTGTAAAAGGTTATGAAAACGAGTTTGAGTTCACATTGCTGCCTCACCGTTTGGAACAACCTCTGAAAATAAAGAAACCGACAATGTTTTTTGTTAACTCCATGAGTGATTTGTTTCACGAAAAGATGCCCTTCGAATATTTGGATAAAGTTTTTGATGTTATCGGAAGAACGCCGCAGCATAATTATCAGATTTTGACAAAAAGAGCAGAGATAATGTTTGAATATTTTAGAAACAGACACGTGCCTGAAAACGCATGGCTCGGTGTTACCGTTGAAAATAGAAAGGTTAAAAACAGAATTGCCTTTTTGAAAAAGATAAATGCAAAAACGCGATTTTTATCTATGGAGCCTTTATTGGAAGACCCGGGTGCTTTACAACTTTCCGGAATACACTGGGTTATTGTAGGAGGTGAAAGCGGAATAAAAGCCAGACCTATGAAAAGGAGCTGGGTAACGAGCATAAAAGAGCAATGTGACCGACAAAATGTTGCCTTCTTCTTCAAACAATGGGGAGCATGGGGACAAGACGGCATTAAAAGAAACAAAAAACTAAACGGAAGAAAATTAAACGGAAATATTTACAATAATTTTCCCGAAACAAGTAAAACCGTTGAAATAAAGCAATTTCAAGTACAGTAATAAAATATCAATGAGCTTTATGAAAAAGATCTATTATCTAACTTTAATGTTTTTTCTCTTTTGCAGCTTGAATATAAAGGCTCAAGATTATACAGGCATCCGCATGGGCATAAAAATCCCATACACCTACAACGTCT
>CAZPGC010000074.1:0-5212 GCA_964585875.1 uncultured Prolixibacteraceae bacterium
CTTGTGTCGCGCGATATGTTTCTCGAAAGATTCGGAAATTGAGTTTTTATAAAACTAAAATCGTAATCCTATGGAAAACAGCAAAATAAGAGTATTTTATATTGGTGAAGATACCGAAATAATAAGCCCTTTGGAAAAAAGCGGCAATTTCGAAATTCAACGCAAAGAAAACGGAGTGGCTGCCTTGCGGTGGTTGGAATCAAACCGCGGCACAAAATTCGATGCCATTTTGTGCAATATGTTTATGAGAGGCGTCAACGGAATTTCTTTTTACAACGAGATGCGACACCATAAATATTTGCAAACGAAGACACCTTTTATATTGATAAGCAAGCATTTCCGTCAACAATTGCGAAACAACGCTTATAAAACGGGTATCGACGACTACTACTCCTCCCCTCTTCAACCCGTTCGTCTTTCGGAGCGCATAAAATATCTTAACGACTTCAAAAACATATACATAAACAACCTCGACAAGGTAAAAAGCGAGAAATTGGAACCCTACAAAACACCCTTTATCAAAAGAGCTTTCGACATCACCTTGGCTTCCGTAGCTTTGATTTTGCTGTCTCCCGTTTTCGTCCTCACCGCCATTGCCATTTACATCGAATCGCCCGGCAAGGTTTTCTACGCCTCAAAGCGTGTCGGGGCAAATTTCCGCACCTTCGATTTTTATAAATTCCGCTCTATGTATCCCGATGCCGACAAAAGGCTGAAAGAAGTGGCGCATTTGAACCAATACAAAACCGTGGAGGTGGAAGAAGAATGCAGCCTGTGTGCCGCCCTGCCCGAAGGCCAATATTGCTCGCCGACATACGAAGACGACAGCGGAAAAGTTGTGTGTGAGCGTATTATAAAAATGCGCCGTCAAGCCGAGGCGGCATTTCTGAAAATAGAAAACGACCCGCGCATCACAAAAGTGGGGCGTTTTATCCGCAATACTTCCATCGACGAACTTCCCCAGTTGATAAATATCCTCAAAGGCGATATGAGCTTTGTGGGCAACAGACCTCTGCCCGTCAGCGAGGCTAACGCCCTGACAAAGAGCGAGAGAGGAAAACGTCTCGAACTGGGTTTGCGCTTTCACTGCGCCGCCGGACTCACGGGTCTGTGGCAGGTGGAGCTCAGAGGCCGTGCCGGCAAAATGTCGGAGGAAGAACGTTTTGAACTCGACAAGCAATACGCCCTTCACAATTCATTTTGGGGCGATATGAAGCTGTTATTCAGGACTTTCTTTGTGTTCTTGAGAAATCAAAATGTCTAATCAGTTTTTTAAATGAAACAACATATCTTAAAAACCGGAATACTGCTGCTGCTAATTGTCGTGTCGCAAATACTTTTGGGGCAAAAGAATGACATTTCAGACACCGCTGCCACCTCTTTCCCCGACAGTCTGCGCGTCGATTCCACAATACTCGACCGCATACCGCCACTCAACGATTTGGTGGACTCGGCTTACGTCCACTCCCCGCTTTTGCAAAGGCAGCAAAAACAAATAGCCATCCGCGAGCTGCGCAAACGTTCGGTAAATCAAGAATGGCTGAAATATATAAACTTCTTTGCCACATCCAATTACGGTGTTTATGACAATTTTATTTCGGTGCAAGACCAATCTGTGGTGGGCAGCACCATAAACACTGGAAACTCTTTTCGTTGGTCGGTGGGTGTTGCCATTTCGGGAGCACCGTTTTACGACTTGATAAACAAACCCACCGAGCGCTCCATTAAAAAACTGGAAAAAGAGCAGGAAATAGACTCGCGCGAAGATTTGAAATTACAACTGAAACGCCTTGTAATTGAGCAATATAACAAAACCCTGCTTTCTTATAACGTGATGATTATAGCCAACGAAAACGTATATTCCAATTACACGCAGCTTATTATGAGCGAACAAAAATTCAGTCGCGGCGAGTTGGATATTTTCACTCTGGCCAACGTTCGCGAGATGTATTACAAATCGCTGATGACCTACGAGAAAAACAAATATGAATTTAAGACCAATTTGTCGGTTTTGGAAGTTATTTGCGGATTTAAATTTTAGACTATGAATATCACTCAGTTCATAAAGCTGATACAGAAAAACCTGATTCTTCTGTTGGTAGTGCCGGTGCTGCTTGCCGGACTTGTGTGGTATATGACACGCAACGAGGCAAAAACATATGTCTCGTCCACAACCGTTTACACAGGCATAGCTTCCGGCATGTCGCTGGAAACGCAAGAGCCCCGCAATGTGGACTTTTTCGGGGTGAAAATAGTCTTCGACAACTTCATCAACATAGTAAAAGCCCGTGAAACCATGGAAGAAACAGGCATTGAGCTCTTTGCTCAAAATCTGATGCTCAAAGAGCCCAAGCGGGAATATATCTCAAACTACCATTATCGCGAATTGCAAAAGAAAACACCGCAAGCCATTAAAAATCTGATAGTTCCGGGAAACCTTCCGGCCACGGTCAAGGCTATGATGGATTACAAAAATCAAAGCGACACCAACTTCCTCTATCGCCTGCTAAACCTCGACGACCCGCATTACAGCGTAAAAGCCATCTCACAAATAAAAGCCAAAAGGATAAACAACTCAGACCTTGTTAAGGTGGAATATTCTAACGACGACCCGGGGATAACCAAGCAAACCCTTGTGGTTTTAACACGCGTTTTTATGGAAAAATACCGCGCAATTCAACAAGGGCAAAGCAACAGCGTGGTCAAATATTTCGAGGAACAAGTTCGTTTGGCAACCCTCAGGCTAAAAGATGCCGAAGACCGTTTGTTGAAATTCAACCAGGATAACAACATAATAAACTACTACGAACAAAGTAAATATATAGCGGCTCAAAAGGAAGAACTGGGTGTTAAGATACAGAATATCAGAATGAACCTTGTATCGGCAGAGGCTGCCGTTCAGGAATTGGAATCGAAGCTTACCAAAAAAGAGCTGATAAAGCTCAACAGCAAAAAGATACTTCAACTGCGGGACAAATTGTCGAATTTGGCTAAAAAAGAAGCGTTTTTGGTAGCCGAAAATACCGAGGGGAAAAACGATAAAAAGTTAAAAGCTCTGAAAATCGAGAAAAAGAAACTAAAAAAGGAGCTCAATTTCGAGATCAACAAGCTTTCGGCAGTGTCGGAATCAAAGGAAGGCATCCCCGTTGAAAAAGTGCTTGCCGCTTGGCTCGACAATGTGGTAAAACTCGAAGAAGCCAAAAGCCAGTTGTCGATTCTCAACGAACGCAAAATGGAGTTCGAACAAACTTACCGCAAGTTTGCCCCCTTGGGAGCCACCATGAAACGCATTGAAAGAGAGATAAATGTGGCCGAGCGTGCATATCTGGAACTGCTTCACAGTCTGACTCTTGCCAAACTGAAACAGCAGAATATTGCCATGTCATCCTCAACCAAAATTGTTGACGCTCCTTATTTCCCCATCAAGGCACAACCCTCCAAAAGGAAAGTGCTGATTATCGCTGCAGGCTTGATAGGCGCTCTGTTCACCTTGGCCATCATCATCATCTTGGAATATCTCGACTCCACCATTAAAACTCCCGAACGCATCAAAAAATTCACCGGTCTGGAGCTTGCAGGCATTTATCCACGACTGATAAAATATCCGAAAAAGTTGAACATCGAGTTTGTAAAAAACCGGATGATTGAAATGATAATTCAGAGTTTGAAATACAAACTCGAAAACAACGGCGGAGGCACCAAAACCATAGCGGTTTTCAGCACACAAAACATCGAAGGCAAGACTTTGATTACCTATAAAATAGCGGAAATGATGCACCGAACCGGACTTAAAGTGCTGCAATTGAATTATTTGCCCAACAGAAAAAAAGATTACGAAGAACCTGTAGGACAGGGCGCGCACCTATATCTCGAATACGAAATAGGTAGCGATTTTCCCGAAATTGAAAACATCGACAAGCTTTTGCCTCAAAATATTAATTTGAGCGATTTCGATTATGTTTTTGTGGAAATACCCTCGATTATTTTTTTCCAATACCCTATCAAAATGTTGCGGAAAAACTCTCTTAATCTGATGGTTGTGCGCTCCAACAGAAATTGGAATGACGCCGACACCAACGCTCTGGAAATCATCAAAAAAGCCAATGCCGCCGAACCTATGGTCGTCCTCAACGGCGTGGATATCGACACCTTGAACATTGTATTGGGCGAAATTCCCAAGCGCCGCAGTCGCCTACGCCGGATTATCAAAAAAGTGTTGACGATGCAAATGAGGTCAAAATATACTTTTAAATAATGACTCTATGGGCAAGATAAAAAAAATAGTACGGTCGATTGTTTATGAACGCAACATGCTTTCTCTGGCGGGAAACATGTCCTACGCCCTTTTCGGATTCATAAGCTTTATAATACTCACGCGCTCGCTCAGCAAAGAAAACTTCGGCCTTTATGTCCTTTACGTAACCACGGGCACCTTTATCGACCTCTTCCGCTTCGGCCTCACACGCAATGCCGTAATTCGTTTCTTGTCGGGAGCCAAAGGAGAAGAGCGCCTTCGCATACTCGGCTCCAACACCCTGATAGGCATTGTTTTAGTGCTGATAATCACCATTGTAATCTACATCATACTCGCCATTTTCCCCGTATCGATAAACAATAGCGGCTTTAAATACTTCTTTTGGTTTTATCCTCTGTTGGCTTTTTCAAACTTATTTTGGAACAATGCCGTATCCATACTCCAATCGTGGCAGGCCTTCGGCAGAATCCTCGTTTTGAGAATGGTAAACATCGTAAGCTTTGTTATCTTTTTGATAATAAACCTGTTTTGGTTAAAACTCGATGTCATTTGGATTATTTGGGCAAATATTGCCTCCAACCTGCTGTCGTCACTTTTGAGTTTTGTTAAAAAATGGGACGGCACCACCTTTATAAAACACTCCACCCGACAAAATGTAAAACAGATAATCGATTTCGGCAAATACGCCGTGGGCACCATGTTGGGCAGCAGCCTTTTACGCTCCGCCGACACCTTTCTCATAGGCCTCGCCCCCTTTCTTGGAGCCGTCGGTGTGGCAAAATACGTAATCCCTCTAAAATTAACAGAGGTTATCGAAATTCCGTTGCGCTCGTTTATGGCTACCGCTTTCCCCAAGTTATCGAAAGCCAGCATCGAGAAAAGAAAAGAAGAATGGAAAGAGATTTTCTACAGCTACGGAGGGGCTATTACCCTGATATTCATTCCTTTCACTCTTCT
>CAZPGC010000074.1:5312-13096 GCA_964585875.1 uncultured Prolixibacteraceae bacterium
ACAAGCGGCTCTGATTTGTTGAGAAAGCCTGCAGGCCTTCTTGCCATGCTGTTTTTTGTGTTCATCACGGCAAAGCTTATGGCCTCCAAAGGATTGATTACAGGCATGATGATGGTGATTTTACCGGGAGTCATCATTTTTGTAAATCGCGTTTTTCTCAACCCGCGTTTTGGCTTATGGTCGGTTTTTGTGGTTGAATTTTTTGTGCTCGGCTTAGGGCGCTACATTCAAGGCGTGCCAATGGGTTTGGCCGTTGACGGGCTCTTATTTTTAACGTATCTGGGAATTATATTCAAACATTTTTACGAAAAAGTCGATTGGGCACCGGCCAAAAACCTGCTGACCTACCTCGCCATGATTTGGTTTGGCTATGCCCTGCTTGAGCTTGTAAATCCGGAAGCCAACAGCCGTGTGGCCTGGTTTTATGCCATGCGCGGCGTTTCGCTTTACATGATTCTCACTGTGCCACTGGTGTTTATGCTTTGGCGCAAACCCCAAGACGTGGAGCGCTTTCTGGTGCTTTGGGCAATATTTTCCATAATCGGCACGCTGAAAGGAATGGGGCAAAAATTTTTCGGCGTTGACCCTTGGGAACAAGCATGGCTCGATGCCGGCGGCGCAGTCACCCATATCCTCTTCGGCAAATTGCGTATCTTTTCCTTTTATACCGATGCAGGTCAATTCGGAGCGGCACAAGGTCAAGCCGGCGTTGTCTTTCTCATACTCTACCTTACCTATACCGACAAAAAAGACAGGATGAAACGACGGCTGTTTTTAATCTCGGGACTCATGGGGCTTTACGGCATGCTGATTTCCGGTACCCGCGGCGCCATTGCCGTACCCATCGCCGGTTTCTTTCTGTATCTCATACTCACCAAAAACATAAAGATACTGATAATCGGCTCAATGTTAGGACTTTCCGTTCTCTTCGTCTTGAAATATACAACCATTGGCAACCAAAATGCCGACATACGGCGCTTACGCTCCGCCTTCGACCCCAACGACCCTTCTTTGCAGACAAGGCTGCATAATCAACAAATACTGAAAGCCTACCTCGCCACTCGGCCCTTCGGCGGGGGAATAGGCTCCTCCGGTGCTTGGGGTCAACGTTTCTCACCCAACGCTTTCTTGTCGCATGTGGCCACCGACTCGTGGTATGTGGTAATTTGGGTAGAGCAAGGTATCGTCGGCCTCTATTTACACCTGATAATTTTGTTTACAATTCTGGGACGAGCGAGCTATTTCATAATGTTTAAGCTGAAAGACCCTAAATTGACAGGACAGATGCGCGCACTCGCTTCAGGCTTGTTGGGAATAATGGGGGCATCTTACGGCAATGCCGTGCTGGGACAAATGCCCACAGGGATAATTCTCTATATATCAATGGCTTTTATGTTTATGTCGCCTTATTTCGATAAAAAAATTGCCGAAGAAAAAGCCCTTGCCGAACACAAAGCCGAAGCGACGCAAATTGAAGGGTAGCTGCATTATCAGGGGAAAATCCGCAAAATTTATTATTCTATTGACAAGCTTTTTACCAGTCGCGCCAATCCTTCTTTTTATTGATTTTCAAGTCCTGAAGCAAGGGCGACTTGACTCGTATCGTGAGGTTATAACTTTTACGAGGCCCTGCCGGTATCCAATTGAACATCAGCTCCCAACAGTGCAAATCGCGATAGATATCAAAAGAAACGAAGGTTAGGTCTTTTTGCACAAAATCATAACCAGAAGTAAATCCCACCTTCCATTTGTTTGTCACGTTTATATCGCCGTTAAGGTTCAATGTTTGAACATAATTGCGGGTAAATCCCATGACCTGAACATTAAAAGCATTTGTATAAACGAGTGAATATCTGACATTTAAGCTCCATTGATTATTAAAATCCACATAGCGTTCCGGAAAATTGTTAACACGGGCCAACTCTTCCTTGGTGCCCATATCCGATTTGTAAACCTTCTTTTTACCCTTGTTTTTCAAATCATTGGCACTCAACGAATAATTCAAACTGAGATTCCAAACCGAAGAATTTCTTCGCAACAACTTTTTGTTGACTTCCCAGTTGAATTTATTTATCCTTTTCCCCGTTGAATCAAGGGCATAGAAATCCCACGCAGCGTTAAACTGCAAAGAAATCTTTTTCAGGATTGTAGTCCTCGCCGACACCACCAAGGGCGAAAGCTGAAACTCGGTTTTTGCAATGTCGTAGGCCGTAGAAATATTAAAGCCTTCCAAGATTTTTATTTTTTTCAAACCCGTAAGCGTGTCTTTCTTTGATTTCACCTTGGCTTCCAAAGTGTTGGCAAGATTGAAAGTTATGGCACCCGACTTTCCCGGCCGCGGGCCACCGTATATACCGCCCTCAAAAACGGAATATTCCACGGGCTTCCCGTTCTCATCAAGATATTCGGAAGTATAACCGAAAATTTTTGACATATCCGGATGGTATGAAAAACCTATTGTGGGCGTCATCACGTGGCGAATGGCCGTCACCGGACCGTATTTGTAATTAAACATCCCGTAAATTCTTGTGCTCAAATTTGATGACATGCTGACATCGTGTCCCGCCTTAAAACCCGTCACGGGATTTACCACTACCCCGCCGGTATCATTTCCTTGGGTTATAAAATTAGGGTCGTAATATTTTTCAACCGTTTTAAAATACCAAAACTCATTAAAATTCAACGAATTAGTCCAATTAACAGGCCCCACGGGAACAGTCAACGAAACGGGGACGCGCTGGACAATGCCATTATTAAAATCGGTAAAATTTGTCTTAAACAAAAGAGTGTCGGGTGTAACAAGCTGATTTTTAGATTCCATACGATACGACATGGAAATTTTCTCGTACCACTTCTTGGGGCCCACTCTTATTTTCCTTTCAAAAGGATAAATACGCGGCGTGCTGAACGACATTATCGGTAAATCGAGCGTCATCAGGTGAGTTTTTGTGTTTTGACTGTGATTCAGGTTGATAATCAGGTTGCTCTGTTTTATCCTCGTGCTGTAAGATATGCTCGATTGGAAGGTATTGGTAAGATAATCTTGTGTGTTAACGGAATTGAGTTTGTTATACTGCGTGGAGCCGAAATTCACATTAGCCGAAAAGTTGGAATAAGGGTTTGCTTTCGGGTCTTGCTTATGATACCACCTCACAAAAAAGGATTGGTCTTCGGTGTAATTTCTCGTGTCGGTCTCCCCCATTTTATTGACCGAAAATTCCAATTTTATATTTCCACTGGACCTGTAACGGTAATTGTAGTTTGAAATGGCACGCAAAGCCCAACTGCCTCTCGAGTAGATATCGCCTCGCAAAGCCAAATCCATATGGTCGCCCAAACCCATGTAATATCCGCCGTTACTTAAATAATAGCCTCTGTTTTCGGTATAACCGTACGATGGTATCAAAATTCCGTTAGCCCTGCCTTTTTTATTCGGGAAAAAGCCGAAAGGCAAGACCAAAGGAATGGGGATATCCTCAATTTCCATATAAATGGGACCCGTGACGATTTTATCATCCGGAATTATTTTTCCTTTTCCGTATTTTATGCTGTAATGTGGATGTGGCAGAGAGCACGTGGTAAAAAATCCCGATTTCACAAAGGTAACGTTATCAGGCATTTTCTTCCCTTCCTTTAAAAATACGTAAGCATCGCCCTCCTGCTTGGTAACGTCGTAAACCAAACCCTTTTTCGTGGAAAAATTGTAACGCAATTTCTTTGTTTTATAGGAATCGCTACCCTCGGAAAATACGGGGTTTCCTATTATCTTCCCGGTGGAGTCGGGCAATCCCGAAGCATAAACCGAATTATTCGCAAAATCTATTTCAATGTAGGCAGCTTCTAAAGTAATATCGTCGTATTCCACCTTTGCATCACCATACAAATAGGCGCGACTGTTTACATAATCGACTATCACACTGTCTCTTGCGTGTCTTTTTATTTTTGATTTCAAAACGAAATTATTCTTTTTTTCCTCATTTACCTTTTCGGGCATATTTTCTTTTAGCGTATCAACATTCAAACTGTCAATCGTCTGTGCGGTAAGCCCTGAGCTTATTGAAAAAAACAGCAATAAACTTATGGCCCTAAGGTAAAATAATACTGTTGATAATTTCGTTAACAATTTTGAAACCTGATTTCCGTTTAATTAAACTTTAAGCATATTTTTGTTCCAAAGCCTTGTTCTTCTTTCCAATAGAAAGCGGACAGGCTCATTTGAAACAATTTTCAAAACTAATTAAAACTTGCTTGTCTGTGAAACGAATAATTTTGATTTTTGGTATAGTGCTTCTAGGCACTTTTAATTTCGGGCTGAACCCACCTCAAGACCCCTATAAAATAAAGGTGGTGGTAATAGATGCAGGCCACGGAGGAAAAGACCCGGGAGCCCACGGTAAATTCTCTAACGAAAAAGACGTAGCCCTTGCAATAGCCTTAAAATTAGGAGCTTACATTCAGAATAATTTCCCCGATGTAAAGGTTATTTATACCCGAAAAACCGATGTCTTCATCGAATTGTACCGCAGGGCGCAAATAGCAAACAAAGCCAAAGCCGATTTGTTTATTTCCATACATTGCAACTCTAACGACAGTCCCAAACCCTTCGGCACCGAGGCTTGGGTAATGGGTTTGCATAAAAGCAAAGCCAACCTCGCTGTTGCCCAAAAAGAAAACTCGTCTATCTTACTTGAGGCTAACCATCAAAAAACCTACGATAACTTCAATCCGAACTCACCGGAGTCCTACATCATTTTTTCTCTTTTTCAAAGTGCCTTTCGCGACCAAAGTATCGACTTTGCCACAAAAGTAGAACATCAATTTAAAACCCGCGCCAAACGTTACGACAGAGGAGTAAAAGAGGCCGGATTTCTGGTGCTTTGGAAAACCGCCATGCCTTCGGTTTTGATTGAAACGGGCTTTATTTCCAACCCGAAAGAGGAGAAATTTCTCAATTCCGAACAGGGTCAAGATTACTTGGCTTCAGCTATTTACAGAGCCTTTAAATCCTATAAAAAAGAAATGGAAGGCGATAATTACATCCCTCCGGAAAATAAAGATTCCTCAAAAAAAGGCGATTCTGTCGTAAAGAAAGAAAAACCTGCAAACAAGGAGGAACTCACGAAAAAAGAGGCTTCAAAAGAGAAAAGCGACAAGAAAGAAAACAAAAAAGCCGATTTGGCGAAGGCAAAAAAACCTGAGATTATTTTCGGAGTTCAATTTGCAACCTCGAAAAATAAAAAACCTGCCTCATCCAAATCCTTTAAAAATCTGGAAAGTGTTTGGAGCTACTACCACAACGGCTATTATAAATATGTTTCGGGTAAATATCCGAATATCAAAGATGCAATTTCTCAAATGAAAACGGTTAGGGCTAAAGGCTTTAGCGATGCTTTTGTGGTGGCATTTAAAAACGGAAAGCGCATCAGCCCCAAGGAAGCCATGAAATTAATTAACTCCAAAAAACCTTAATTTTACGAATATGACTTTTTATTGAATATATTTGTAGCGGCTTATTTACAACTGTGTATTCAGGTTAAATAAGTCGATAATAATTTGTAACACACGTAAGAATGTATAAAATTTTTAATAATTATACCGGATGAAAATCAAGAAAGAATTTACTATTGGCTTTGTTGCAACAATTACCATCGTTGGAGCTTATCTTGGCTTTAATTTTTTAAAAGGTAAAGACATTTTCAACAAAAACAATAAATACTACGTGCTTTACGATAAAATTGCCGGCTTGTCCGAGTCCAATTCCGTTTACCTTAACGGGTTCAAAATCGGTTCGGTTGGCACTATTAAACTCTATCCAAATGACAGCCTTCACCGTGTATTGGTTGAAATGAATATCAACAAAGACATAAAGATTCCGTCAAAATCCACGGCAAAGATTCAAAGTGATTTTCTCGGAGTAAATACCATTTCCATAATCTATTCAAAATCAAAAAAATACGCCAAAGACGGCGACACGCTATTACCCGCCATTGCCACTACCATTCAAGAGGAAGTTTCTATGCAAATAATGCCTTTAAAAGTAAAAACGGAAAAAATGCTTGCTTCTCTCGACACTGTTCTTGAATCTGTGAAATATGTTTTTAATAAAGAAACACAAAGGGTTTTGGCAAATACCTTTCTTCGAATTCAAACCACAATAGAAAACATCGAACATTCGTCTTTTACTCTCGATACGGTTTTAACAACACAAAAAGCATCCATTAAACGAATACTTGGAAATATAACCGAGATTACCGAAAATCTTAAAAATAACAAAGAGCAAATATCTCATGCTATTGAAAACTTCTCGGCAATCAGCGATTCGTTAGCTCAAATTGACTTTAAAAGCACAATGGATAAAACCGATAAAGTTTTGTCTGATTTCCAAACTATCTCCGATAAAATCAACAACGGAGAAGGAAGTTTAGGACTTCTTGTTAATAATGACACTTTGTACTATGAGCTTGAATCGGCCTCGCACGAACTCCACAAACTACTGGAAGATATGAAGTTAAATCCACAGCGCTATGTTAACTTCTCAATTTTCGGACGTAATCCCAAGAGAAACGTGTATGTTGACCCCGATTCACTTAATAAGAAAAAATAAGCCAAGTCCGTAAGAACTTGAAAATCAAATAGGTTTCATGCTATCATGTGCAAATATTTTCCGGTGTCAGTCAATAAAGGGTCTGTTTTTTTATTTTTAATGAGCTAATAGACAGCGGCTGATGCTAAAAATTTTCGTAATGATTAATCGAAAAATTTTCCGGGTATTTTCTAACATGTCATACGTTACACCGGCCAACTACACCCATTAATAAAAACCGTGCTCAAAGAATCGAAAGTTTGTTTGGAGTTAATCTTGCAGTAAAAGAGAAAACGTGCTATGGTCCTTGAGCGATTATAAGCCAATTAGATCCATCTGAAATAAGTGTAATATACTGATAATTAGCAGAAAACGCAAATACACTTGCACCATCAATTGTTTCTCCGCCAGCAGGATTCACTTCAATGGGATTCGAAAAATCAACTACTTTAATAGTATATTTCCTTCCCGCTATACCTGATGCCGAAGGTAAAGTTATAGCTATTGCTCCTCCTGAAGCGTCAACCGCAACAACATTATCTTCATTGGTTACAGTATAGTCAGCATTAACGCTTGTAAATGCCACTGCCATAGACGTATTAACTTGAAATCCCGAATTAGGAGTTAGAGTTTTAATACCAACTTCTCCGGTTTTGGTAATTACAGCTCTATCGTTTGTAGGCGCATTGCCCCCTGTTTTGAAAATAAGGTCTCTTGCCGAATTAGTTCCAAGCCTCAGATTTATTGAAGCATTATTACCTCCAACGAGAAATGCAGCATTTGAAGAAGATAGGGTCGGATCCGAATTAAAATCCAATTCAATATTGCCATGAGTATCAAAATCAATACCCACGATAGAGTCAGAAGTATTCAATGTACTTCCCGCGGGACCTGTTGGACCTGTAGGACCGGTTATTCCTTGACCTGTTGGGCCTGTGGGACCTGTTGGGCCTGTGGGGCCTGTCGATCCTGTACCTCCGTCAGCTCCTTTAGGACCTGTCGGGCCTGTAATACCTTGTCCGGTAGCTCCTGTGGCTCCTGTTGGACCTGTGGCTCCGGTAGCTCCTGTTGCACCGGTACCCGTTGGACCGGTAGCTCCCGTGTTTCCTGTCGGACCGGTTGGGCCTGTTGGGCCTGTGGGACCTGTATCTCCTTTAGGACCTCCTGATGGGCCTGTTGGTCCGGTTGGACCTGTGGCTCC